>JASJDB010000135.1 GCA_030065315.1 Xenococcaceae cyanobacterium MO_167.B52
CGTAAAAACTATTTATATTCCATTAGAATAAATCATGAAAAAATTTTTATGCAGTATAAGTGTAACTTATTTTTTGAGAGGATAAATTTTGGCGATCGCGTGATGGAAAATAATTTTTCGATCTACTGAATCTGAGTAGCTTGTTTAGAGATAATGTCGTAATAGAATTCTTTGTCTTCAACCCACTTACAAGCCATGGCTCTTCTTAATTCTTCCGTACCTATTGGTTCTCTATTGATTGATCCCCCCATTAGCGAGTGTTTCTCTCATTAAGTGATGAGAAGGCATTCCCCAACTCAATGGCATTTGTACAGCTAGACATCCTCCTTTGCTTAACATACTAAGAAGTTTCGGAAACACTTGGTTGTGTTGATTTAACCACTGAAGTGTTGAATTTGAATAAATTAGATCTATCGGTTCATTGACAGACCAATTGCTAATGTCATGTTTAACCCACTTTACGCTACTTTTTTCAGTGGCAGCTTTTTTTAACATCTCATCAGAGCTATCAAGTCCATATACTTTAGCAGAAGACCAACGTTCTGACATTATTCTGGCTAGATCGCCTGAGCCACAACCTAAATCGTAAATTACTTGAGGAGATTTGAGCTGTATTCGCTCTAATAGTTCTAAAGCTGGTCTAATTCTCTGATTAGAAAATTTTAAATACTGTTCTGGATTCCAAGTAGTGTCGGCAAATGTAGCCTGATGCAATTTTTCTAACATATCACTCTTAAGCTATAAATATACTAAAAATACTGTGAGTAAGCCTGAATTGAGTTGTGGAGATCCGATTTATTCTCATTTTAGTGCTGTAGATTTAGCAAAAAAAGCTGGATTTCGACTTTTTAATTTAAACCAAGTGTCCAGCGACTTTTGAGAACTGGTATAGTATGGTACCTGCTTCGACTTTGCAATTCTTAGTATTTTGGGTTCGGACATTTTTATACTATTCATGTCAAGGGTATATCTGGCTGATAGATAATAGGAAACCCGATAAATTAGCCAGTAGTGTTGTAAAAACTCTAAATTAAATCCAACATAAAAATCTATTGATTTGACCAAAGCTACTCCCAACTATAAATCTAATTCTCATCTCAACCCTCGTCAGGAACTACAAAAGTTAGTTCGCTCGGAATTAAAAATTTTGCTGGAACAGGAAAATTGGGAAGGCGCCAAAGCAATTTTGGTGCCAGTACAACCAGTTGATATTGCCGAAGCAATCAAAGGATTACCTGAAGCAATGCAAGCAATTGCTTTTCGCCTACTAGTCAAAGATGAAGCGATCGCTGTTTATGAATATTTAGATCCTTCTGTTAAGCAAGTTTTACTTAAAGACTTTAGCCGTCAAGATGTTCGTAATATTATCGATCAGATGTCGCCAGATAAGCGAGTTAAGCTTTTCGATGAGCTACCAGCCAAAGTTGTGCGTAAATTATTAATTCAACTTAGTCCTTCTGAGAGAGAAGCCACAGCTTTACTCTTAGGTTACGAACCTGAAACCGCAGGACGTATTATGACTCCAGAGTATCTTTCTCTTAAAGAGAGATGGACTATTGCTCAAGCTTTTCAACACATACGTCATCTGGCATTAACTACAGAAACTATTTATTCTTTGTATGTAACTGATAATCAGCATTACTTAACTGGATATCTTTCCCTCAAAGATTTAGTCACTGCTGCACCAGAAGAAATAATTGGGGAAATTGTTGAGTCTCATGTGATTTGTGTTCACACAGACACCCCTCAAGAAGAAGTAGCGCGTCTGCTCCAACATTACGATTTCTTAGCTTTACCCGTAGTAGATACGGAAAATCGCCTGGTAGGAATTATCACTGTTGATGATGTAATTGATATTCTGCAAGCCGAAACCACCAAAGATATTCACACTTTAGGTGGGGTACAAGTAGGAAGTGATGATTATTTTCAAAGCAACATCCTCAGTATAGTTCGCCGACGTGCTTTCTGGCTGATTACGGTATTTTGTATCACCACTTTGGCAAGTGTGATTGTTAAAACTCAAGAACAGCTTTTAGAACAAATGATTGTTTTAGTCGTCTTTATGCCTCTGTTGATTGATACTGGTGGTGATGTAGGATGTCAGTCTTCTACTGTGGTAATTCGGGGTTTAAATACTCAAAATCTTAGTCAACAGGGAGTTTTCGGGATTATTAAGCGAGAAGCAATAGCAGGAGCTTTGCTCGGCTTCATTCTGGGTTTAGGTGCAATAGTTTGGGCTTACTTAGTTCAAGGAAATTTACTAGTTGCTCTAGTAGTCGGAATTAGTCTCTTACTGATTTCTATTCTAGCAAGTGGACTAGGTGCAGCTTTACCCTTTTTATTTTCCCGATTGGGTTTAGATCCAGCATTAATGTCTGCTCCTTTTATGACAACCATTGCAGATGTTTTTGGTGTTGTTATTTACTTGTATATTGCTCGATTGATTTTGCTATTCTAGCTTGATCTTTAACTGGAACTTAGAAGGTTTTTGGAGCGCGTCCAGCATTTGCTGGCGAACTGCTCTACTCCAAAGCTCAAAATCAAAATTATTGCTATAGGGATTAAGACTGGTCAAAATCTTATCGTTGTCATCGTTTCGACTGTTAGTTTTAATTCTCATAGGTCGTAGCGCAATCTGTCTTTTTAATTACAAAATCTCTTAATATCATCCTATCGAAAGCCAGTAATGGCAGAGGTTAAGCTCTGACAAGCTTTTAATTAAGATTGAATTAAGACTTAAGCTAATAGTGTTATCTCAGTTCCCAAATTCGTTACCTAAAATACCAAAAGCTATTGATTGGAATGAAGAACTCAAACTTTCGATTAGCTTTTTGCGATAGGTCATGAACTTGGTGGATAAGACAACTAACTATCCTAAGATTAATTTTGTCTAAAAGCTTCTGTATATATTGTTAAGTATCTACTTAAGTGTTGTCCTCAATCTGATTGTTTTTAGTATAAAAATACAAATTTATATTCTTCTTTCTAGCCACTCTTTTCCGCCTGGCAAATTAACAAAATATTCTCTGACAGTAGACAATAAATCTTTAGCAGTATATCGATAAGTAAAATCTATCAGAGTCAAGGCTGTTTTTATAACTTGCTCTTTATTAACGATTTCTTCTAATTGAATAGGTGTATAAGTACCTCCGCTAACTTCTATGCTGGCTTCTAAAATTGCCACTTCAAAAGCTTCCTCTAAATACTCAGACCAATCATCTTGTTTTATGTAATAAGCTTTTTTATTGTCTTTTAAATTCAGTTTTTTAATTTGCCTGATGGAATCACTGATAGAAGCCACCCAAGAATTAGTTAGGCGTTTTTCTACTTGATTTTTAATCAAATGAATCAACAAACGAACTAGAAAGGATTCAATATTGCGTAAAATTGCTTGTTTGCCCATTCCTTCTAGTTCATCAACAATATCTAGTGCATCTTGATAGCGACCTTCGACTATACTTTGTCTAAGATCAATTAATTCTTGAACCATAGTATTAAACCTATTGTTTTGAAACTAAGTACTTTCCTGTTTTTATGAATTTTAACTACTGTTAATAGCTAGTTTTTTTGTTTAAATTAGATATTACCAAAGCTTTTTTTAATTCCTTAACTAATTTGTACGCTTGATGTTGATAAAGCCAAATAGGAAGAGTTTGGGGTAAATTATTCATCGTCTCTCTAGCTAAAGTCAAACTACATCCTGTAAATCTAGAGATTATATTTGCCCCCTCAAAAATGGCATCAAGAGCTAAAGCTTTTTCGATTCTAATTTGCCATTGTTTTGCTTTTACATTTAATCTTCCCTGCTCAATACGACGTAATCCATCTATATTTGCCAAAATCACCAAGCGATCGCCTATTTTTAAAGGAGGTTCATCTATTGGCAGCAAAACAGAAGCATGGTTAGGTTTTTGATAAATAATGGGTATAACCCCATAACCATAAGCAATATCAGCTATTAATAATCCGTTTAAGGTATCTCCTGCTTCAATTTGATATTCGGTTACTAGGATCGTATTGTCTCCCAAACGAAATAAATTAAGAATATTTTCCCCAAAAGCTGCTCCTGCAAAAGCAGTTGCTGCAACAGCATATACTCCGATAATTTTGGCTGCTGGTAATAATTTTCGCAGATGCAGAGATATGCGAAATCCTGAAGTTTTTAAGACTAAGTTCAGATGGGGGGCAATTGTTTTCGCCATTAGTGCTATTTCTAAATTCAGGATTTCATCATCTGTGACAATCAGAATACTTTGAGCTTGAGATAAATTAGCATTGAGCAATGCAGTTTCCAAATTGCCTGTCACTAAAGGCATTTCTGAAGCATATTGTTGATAAAAACTGGTATTAAAAGTAATCCCCACTACTTGCTGCTGGAATTTTGCCAATAAAGCTTGAACTTTTTGTCCTATTTTCCCCATTCCTACCAACACCATATGATTTTGTTGGGGAATTGGTGGTGGTTGTTTAATAAATTCAAAACGGGAAGAAAGCAAAGCTTGGGTTAGCAGAGCATAAATTACCCCGACAAAAACCGTCCCTACTACAGTCAAAATTAGGCTAAATAATCTAAGCCACCAGGGTATAAAGGCAATATCTTCTAATTCGCCAAACAAATCACCGTAGCCCCCCAAAAGTAAAATTGCCGTCGCTAAAAAAGCAGATAGGGTAGTAATTCCTGGATAGTACCAATCAAATAAAACTGTTCCCACAATCAGCAAATTCAGAATAATAATGGCATTAACTAAAGCTACTCTTCTAATCTGTTGTCGAAAGTTAAGTTGAGTCAAAAAATTTAAGATTTGTCTGACAGGAGAGATTAAACCCTCAAGCCAATTGCTGGTTTTAGGATTGCTCGGTTTTATTAAGCGATCGCTCGATAAGCAAGTATCAAAATCATTGGCGATCTGTAAATAAATTACCGTATCTCCGACCCTAACTAAGTCTTCCGCATTCCAATCTCCCAAATTACAATTGCAGCCATTGAGGTTAGGAATATGAGCTAATACTTTTCGGCGATGATTATCTAAAATCATTTACCATTTATCATTTACCATTTATCATTTATCGTTCAATGTTCAATGTTTAATGTTCAATGTTCAATGTTAAAAACGGGCTTGTCTTCGCAAAAGCTCCGGAATTGTCAGATTAAATTGAGAACGTCCCTCAAACACTGTTCCTACTTCTCCTCGGTGAAATGTAACCTTCCCAATATGATAAGCCTCCTCTGGTAAAGGAACATAGCCAACTTCAGCCACTAACTCTGGTGCTTGAGCCAGATAAAAGTCAATAAATTGTCTTAAGGCTTCATTTTTCTGGGGTGCAGTGGCATTAACGTAAATAAATAAAGGACGGGATAAAGGCTGATATTTAGCCTGTTCGACGGTTTCTCTAGAAGGTAAAACTGCCCCATCACCGCTATCAACAGCAACAGCTTTCATCCGCTCTGTATGTTGTTCATAATAAGCTAGACCAAAGTATCCTAGAGCATTAGGGTCTTTAGTAATTCCCTCGACCAAAACCTCATCATCTTCACTAGCCTTATAATCATTACGGCTTGAGCCAGCCTTTCCTACTACAGCTTCAGTAAAATAATCAAAAGTTCCTGAATCTCGACCAGGAGCATAGAGATTTAGAGGACGATTGGGAAAACTACTTCTAACCTGATTCCAACGGGTAATTTTTCTTTGAGCCTTCGGCGACCAAATTGTGGCTAATTCTTCCAAACTAATACTATCCAGCCAATTATTTTGAGGATTAACCACTACGGTAAGAGCATCAAAAGCGATGGGTAGTTCGATATAACGAACTTGGGAATTATTACACGCTTCCATCTCCTCTTTTTGAATGGGACGGGAAGCATTATTAATATCCGTTTCTCCCCGACAGAATTTATCAAATCCCCCTCCAGTGCCAGAGACTTCAACCTCAATATTGAGTGGTTGTTGGGAACGATTAACTTGGTACTCTTCAACTATTTTTTGAGTGATCGGATAGACAGTACTAGAACCATCGATCCTGATTGATTGAGTTTCTTGACCAACTAAAGGCTGAGAATAAACTAACAGTGCTGTACCTAGTCCTAAAGCAATAAATTGAGCTAGCTTGGCAGGTATTTTATCTGTAATATTCATCTTTATTTTCCACTGTAGATTGTGTGGTTAATTGAATTATATATCAATTTTTTTTGATAGATCATACTAAGATATCTTTTATGTTGGATAGGATAAATACCTCTTGATCTACAGATTATTAATCAATAAATAAAGTGATTGAAATATTCCAGTATTAGATTCAGCCTCTGATACATTACTTAATATTAAGTGTATTTATCCTTAACCTTCTATTAACCTCTATAGACTACTTCTTAGAATCAGATTCACAGTTTTAAGATTATAAATAGGTAAGCAAAATTTTTTGTGCATTTCATTTTTTTTTAATACCTAATACCTAACACCTAATACCTAAAAAAATAATTTATAACTATCTAATTTTTTAAGATATTAATTACCCTTCAAAGAGTTTAATTGGGAATTGGTTTTTCCACTAGATTTTTTCGTTAAAAAATCAGCTAATGAATTACCAATGTTTTGGAAGAGCGAAATTGCTCAATCCGACTTTTTTTGGCTTGTCCTTGCTGATTGGTTTGCCAAACCTGCCCCCCATTAACATCCAAACAGGTTAGCCAACCTCCACCACAAGCCCAGGTATCGATACATATTGCGTGACCCAGATTAATTGGTTGACCATTTTTTTGACTTGTATGCCCACAGATCATGGTTTTTCCTGAATAGTGAGGAGAAGGTCGAGTAAACTTTTCCCAAAAGAGATGCTCATGTGGTTGTTGCTTTAGGGGGAGCTTGGGATCAAGATTGGCGTGAACAAAAATGTGATGCTCCGTTTCCCAACTATTTAAACAGCTATGTTCTAAAAATTCCCAATGACTTTCAGGGATATTATTGAGAGTAAGTTCTTGACCAGGTAAACTGTAGGATCTCAAGGTTTCAATGCCAAGATATTGTAATTCTGATGAATCCTCGAAGTGATGGTTACGAGCTTGGAGCAATTGTACTTCGTGATTACCCTTGAGGGGAATTAACTGATGAGTTTGAGCCAGTTGGATCAGTCTCTCAACTACTCCTTTGGAGTCTGTTCCTTTATTAAGATAATCGCCTAAAGTAATAATGATATCCTCTGGCTGTGGTTGAACAACTTTCAATAATTGGTTAAAGGCTTGGGAACATCCATGAATATCTCCAATCGCAAGATAGCGCATGGTACTTACTCTGATCTCTACAACTCTTAACTTTTAGTGTAGCTACAATTAGACCAGCTAAATTAAAAGTTTTAAACGACGAAAGCGATCTGAGTAACTCCTCATTACTTCTAAAGCAAACATGGGAGTCTCTTGGACTGCAAAGAGAAAATGTTGTTGGTCTAAACAGGCAATTTGACAGTCAGTTTTGGCTCTAGCTGTTGATGTCCTAAGATGGTCTGAATGTAGTAAGGCTCCTTGACCAAATATATCCCCTTGCTTAATTGTTTCTACTACTTTCTCATTGACTAACATCTCCACTTCCCCCTCAATAATTCCATAGATTAAATCTCCTTTTGTTCCTTGTTGAAAAATCACTTCTCCAGTAGCAAAAGACTTAATGTGGTGGGAATTGCTTTGCAGAATTTTAATGGTTTCAACGGGTTTCAACATATCTTATAGCCTAAATTGATAATTATTTGGTCAACTAAAACGTCCGCTAACGTAGTCTTTGGTTGCTTGCTCTTGAGGGTTCTCAAAAATTGATTTAGTGGCAGCATATTCGACTAAATAGCCAGTTTTATCCCCCTTATTGTTAGTTTCGACGTTGAAAAAAGCGGTTAAGTCAGAAACCCGCGCAGCTTGCTGCATATTGTGAGTGACGATAATAATGGTGTATTTCTTTTTTAGCTCCTGCAATAACTCTTCAATTTTCAGGGTGGAGATAGGATCAAGAGCAGAACAAGGTTCGTCCATCAGCAAAATTTCTGGCTCTAAAGCGATCGCTCTAGCAATGCACAAACGCTGTTGTTGTCCCCCAGAAAGGTCAAGACCACTTTGAGAGAGCTTGTCTTTGACTTCGTCCCATAAGAAAGCTCGACGCAAAGAACGCTCGACTAATTCATCCATATTCCCTCGATAATGATTTACCCCAGCACCGTAAGCAATATTACTATATATAGACTTAGGGAAAGGGTTGGGCTTTTGAAACACCATGCCAATCTTACGGCGTACACTGATAGGATCGACCTTAGTTCCGTACAGATTGGTGTTATGGAAAGTTATTTTGCCCGTAACTTTAGTATTAGCTATGAGGTCATTCATGCGGTTAAAACACCGTAGCATAGTACTTTTACCACACCCAGACGGACCAATGAAAGCGACAATATTGTGTTTAGGAACTTCTAAGGAAATATCCCGAACAGCTAAAAAGTTGCCGTAAAAAACAGATACCTTATCAGCCTTGACAATGATGTCATTTTGGTTGGGAGAGCCAGCAAATTCTGGGTCAAATTGAGATTTATCCATGAGTTCAGCACTCTATTTTATTGTAATCATCTTGTAATAACCCAACTTGCTAGTGACAAGTTTAAAGTTGAGAAAGGTCTCAATATCTGTGTTTTTAAGTAAAAATTCGTAAGTTTTATCCTATAGCAGTTCTCATGTTGGTGAGGTACAGAGTTTTGGGTTTTGAGGCAGGAGGCAGCCCTAAAGGAAATGGGTCGCGGTATGCTTTAGCATTCCCTTCGGTCAGGGCAGAAGGCAGGTGTTAGGTGTACCTCATGAGTCCGAGAAACGCTATATTATAAGATCAGTAATTTCTCGGTAGAAAATTTTTTGAGAGAACAATACTTTTAGTTAAGTACTAATTCTAGTTATTCAACCTCTGGCAAAAGTAATTTTTTAATCAATTTCTCCCTTTTCCTCCTTGTTTGGCTTGCCTTTTTCAACTATTCAACGTTTTCCTGATTTCTGGTTTACTGAGAATTTTGTAGTTAGTCACTACTCGATTGCCATCAGGTAGTTCTAGCCATTGCCACTCTATCTCCTCATCTTTGTTGATTTCAATACTGTATATCGAACTAAACAGATATGAAGCAGTAGGAGGAGGAGCATAAACGGTTTTTTTCTGTCTTATTTGGCTATTTATACTGCTCATAAATTGAATTTGACCTAAAACCTTTGGGCTTATACTACCTCGATTTTGCTGTCCAAAAATCTTCTGGCTTAACTTTTTTTGAATATTTTTAATAGCAATTAATCAAGAGAATCTTATTGGAATTTGCGTTAATATGAGCTAAAAATGATTATATACAGGTTTATAGAGTTTATTTAAGATGGGGGGGAGAAACCTTGGTTAGACTATTTTTTACTTCTAATAGCCACTATTTTCTCTAATTTTAAATTATTGTAAGTGCGCCAAAACGGCAGTATGAAGTTAAAGTTTTATAAACAAAAATTGCTTTTATAGAAGCATTTTTTTCTTTGTCTATTGACGCAGAGCCAATACGTTAGACTAAAGGTAGAGAAAACACTTAGAGTAATTTAAGGAGGGGTAGAAAAGATGGATCTCAAAAACTTTATGCCTGATCTCGAAGATGTAGTTGAAGATCTCGGTATTCCTGGAGTTGCTGCTATTGTCTTACTACCAGTTTTAATTCCCGTAGCTGCCGGGAAAGTTGGTAAACCCTTAGCCAAAGCTACTATTAAAGGGGGAATCGTTTTATATGAAAAAGGCAAAGGTGTAATTGCAGAAGTCGGTGAAACCTTGGAAGATTTAGTAGCTGAAGCCAAAGCTGAATTAGCCGAAACTGGAGCTGACGAAGTAGCAGAAGCAGAAGCAGCCAGTTAATTAGCATCAAACTTAACTCAATTCTACTTAGAGTAAACCCTATCCCAGTATTTATTTGATGGCAAGGGAGAAGAATACCGCATTTTCTACAAATGCAGAAGTGGAGATAGTTCATGCTGTCAGAGGGAGAGTAAGGCTACGTTTCAAGGGGGATTATGCCCACGAAATTTTACCCCAAATAGCCCAGGGTTTACGCCAGCAAGAGAGCATTCTCACGGTTCAAATCAAGCAAGCAAGTAGCAGCCTAATAGTACTCTTCGATCCAGATGTGATTTGCCTCAATGAACTTAGAGATTGCCTACAAGCTTTTGGCTTTTCCAATACATCAGCCGAAGCAAGACAGCAGTTAACCAAGAAAGTTCCTGGGATTACTTACAGTAGATTATTCTCCCTGATTCCTCCAGTAGTGGGGATCGTGGTCGCTAGAAGGTTACAGGTATCTGGTTGGAAATCTATTTTGACCTTCAAAAGTACGAATCAGTCTTTGACTCTTGTCATCCCAGTATCTTATGGTCTGGTCATTACTGCCACTGATGATGTATTTACCATCTGGACTAAAGGCTACAGCATTGACCGATGATTCATGACCCCTCAAGGTACGGATCAGTCTTTGACTCCTAACATCCCACAATCTTATGGTCTGATCATCACTCCCACTGACCAGATATCCACCATCTGGACTAAAGACTACAGACTTGACCGATGATTCATGACCCTCAAAAGTATGAAGACTTCTGTGATTTTCAACATTCCAGTATCTTATGGTCTGGTCATTACTGCTACTAACGATGTATTTACCATCTGGGCTAAACCCTACAGACCTGACCCAAGATTTATGACC
>JASJDB010000136.1 GCA_030065315.1 Xenococcaceae cyanobacterium MO_167.B52
CTGAGGTTGATGTCTAGCGACTACTTTGGCTAAAGCTTGAGCAAAAGCATAATATTCTCCTTGAGTGCTACCAGTTGCGATGGTCAGAGTATAAACTCGGTTCTGGGAACGGAACCATTGCCAGCCAAATATACTGGCTGCGATCATACTCAAAAAAATCAGTGGAAAAATCAGTTTATTTGACATTGACTATGATATTGCTGCCAGAGCTTGTTGGTTAGCTGAGAATAATCTAGAACTAATTGATTAATTCTCTTTTTTACTTGGTGTTGGCTCCTCAAACAGCTTTTCTAATTGTGCTAATAATGATTCCAGTTTTTTCCGCTTACGAGAATTTTCCAGAATTAACTTCTTAGATTTTTTAACCTGTTTATAAGTATTATCCAAACGGTTAAATACTTCTTCTTTTTGGGCTTGTGTTTTAAGTACTTTGATTCTCTCCTTGATTTCTCTCAATGATAAAGATTTAGCAATAGCTTCTGCCATTAATTCTTTTCTGATTTCTTCATCTTTGAGGGATGGGATTAGACAAAATAGTTAATCAACCCCTTGCATATATCTCTCGACTTTTTTGCCAAAAGATATATGCTCTCACTAAGCTTCTATCACTCGCTAATTTACTTGATTAATTTTTCAATTTTGGAAATCAATTGTTCTAATTCTTTTTGTTTAGACTTATCGTGCCAAATTGTTTGGTTCTTATTCAATTTTGATATGGCTTTACTATACCTTTTTTGTAAATCATGTTTGACAGGCTTCTTCTCTTTTATTTGCTTCTGAATTTCTTCAGGGGTCAAATTTTCGACTTCTATCTGTTGCAATAATTTAATAGCAAACTTTATATCTTCGATTTTGCTAATCTTAGAGAGAACCTCTCTACTTACATTGGAGTTAATCGCACAATTTAGTAATTTAGCTCTGAACTCATCATGCTTTACTCTGTCAATTACTCTAGCTTTAGAATAAGCGATTTTTCCTTCTCGTATAGCTTGAATTATTTCGTCATGGCACTCTAACAGAGGCAATTTATGAGTTATAAAAGTTTTAACAGTAAGATTAAATCTTTCGAGTATTGTTTCAACGACCGATAACTGTTCTTGGGTCATGTTAGCACTGGTGCTAACACGAGGATTTTTCTCTCGACCAGTTTCTCGGTAAAAAAGTTCGTTAAAACACAGTCTAGCAATTGATTCATCACAATTTAGCTTTAACATAGCTAAGTTAAGGATGCCAAGAGTCTCATCTATGGGATTTTGGTCTTCTCTCTGCAAATTCTCAATCAAAGCAATCTCTAGTCTTTCTGACTGAGTTAAATTCTTAGAAATTGCTCTAATTTTTTCTTGTCCTAATTGCTTAATCGCTTCTATCCGATGTTTTCCATAAACTAATTCATATGTGCCGTCATCTAAAGGAACAACTAATATAGGTTGAAGTATTCCATAAACCTCGGCTGATCTAGAAATTGATTCAACTTTAACTACATTAATCCAAGTTCTAGCTTTGATCTCAGGAGAAACAATCTTCTCAATAGGTATTTCAATTATTTGTTCTTGTTCAGGAACAGGAAGAGTTGCAAAGATTGCTTTTTGTTCCTTATTTAAGGCTTTAAGATTATTAGCTAAATTAACTACTGCCATGCCGATAATAACTCCTGTGCTAATTTTTTATAGTCTGATGCTGCTTCCCCAGATTTCTTTCCTTTAGCTTCAGTAATAGAAATTCCCTTTGATGGTAAATTTTTATAGATTTTGTAGTTACGAATGAAACTAGAAAAAATAGGGATTTCTTCCTCAATAAAGGCTTGTTGTGCTGCTAAAGCTTCATTAATTGAACGAGAATCAATCTGAGTCAACAGAGCACGATAAATGACTCCACTAGGCTTAATTAGACTATGAATTGTACTAAGCAAAGCTTGTACATCCAAGTCAGAAGCTTGAGTAGGAAGAATAATACAATCAACGCTAGTTAATACAGCTTTTAAAGCTTCTGAATCTCTAGAAGGTGGAGTATCAACAATAACAAACTCGTAATCATCAACATTTTTAAGTTGCCTCAATAAGTTAGGGTCACTTTCCTGAGCCAGGTCAAATGGCATCCTATCTTCACCATTTTTTATCCAATATGAGGCACTATATTGAGGAGCATCTGTATCTACTAACAGAGTTTTATACTTTTTTCCTAAAATGGAAGCTAGGCTTACAGAAGTAGTTGTTTTTCCAGTTCCACCTTTTCCATTAGCAACAGCGATAACCTTAGACATAAATTAAAAAGATTTGATAGTCTAGTCTAATATACAAAAAAATTTTTCAAAATCCACAAAATTAAAATAAAATTTTCTACTGGAAAAAATAAATATCTATCTCAACAAGCAAGGTGGATAACGAAAACGCTTGCTATATAAAGCCTACTCCCTTAGCTGATTAGCTAAAATACCGAATTCTAAAAAAAGCAATAAAATCAGTCATTTTCAATGGTATTGCTTATATTATTGAAGAAAGACCTAATAAATAACTAACGCCCAAAAGCTTGGTTCACTATGCTCAATTACTAATCATCAGTGATGTTAGACAATTATGAGGTATTTTTCATAGGCTGTGTCGGAGCGATCACCCCTGAAATTCTACGTCTCTATAAATTAAGAAATTCTTTAAGAATTAAGCCTTGGGGTAGAAGAGTAATCCAGGAAAAAATTAAGTAACTTTGCCAGAGCAAATTAAATTAAACAGTAGCAAGAGATCGATGGGTTTTCCAAACTCTCCACTACTGTTACTAATTAGGTTAATCGATTCAACTGAAAAACTAATCTCAATTTTGCTAGCTTTTATCTTTGATTAATTCCCTAGATTTAGTCTGTTGAAGCTCTTGCTCTTCAATCTTTCTTCTAGGTCGAAAATCCTGTAATAGTCCCATCAAAGCCGGAATTACCGTCGGAGTTAAGAAGGTAGAAAGAGCCAAACCGCCCGTGAGGGCAATACCCAAACCCTGATAGAGTTCTGCGCCTTTTCCTGGGAGGACAGCCAAGGGCAACATACCCAGTACGCTAGTTCCTGCTGACATAAAAATGGGACGTAAGCGGTCGCCGACGGCATAATAAAGAGAAGCATTGTATTCCATTCCTTCTGCTTGGAGTTGTAAGGCACGATCTACTAGCAAAATAGCGTTATTAACTACTACTCCTGTGAGGATGACAAAACCTAAACCTGTAATCATATCCAGGGGGACAACCATACCAGGAATGGAATTAGCAATGACTAGAGAGAGTAATGCACCAGTCATTCCCATCGGTACTGTTGCCATGATTAGTAGGGGGTAGATAAAGGAGCGATATAAGGCTACTAGTAATAGATAGGTAATTGCTAAAGAAAGTAGGAAAGTAGCACCTAATTGGAATAGGGTTTCGGCTAAAACATCTGCCGCTCCTGCTAATTCGACTCGCATACCTGAGGGTAAACTGGCGCGTAGGGGTTGGAGGATTTGTTGTTCGGTTTGGTCGATTAATGATCCTAAAGGTGCTTCCCTGGATACACTTGCGGTTAGGGTAATCGATCTTTCTAAATCGACGTGATTAATGACATCTGCACCCGTAGTTTCTACTACTTCGGCTACATCGGCTAGTTGCAATCTTTGACCCGAACCGTTATAAATAGCTAGTTGGCGTAGCTGTTCGGGAGTTTGGACAAAGGTATCTTGCAATTCGACGGTAACATCTAGTTCTCGTTTACCATCGACAAATTCAGAAGCTCTTAAACCACCTAAAGCAGCCTGTACCATCTCTCCAATTTCGGACTCCGATAACCCTGCTTCTGCTAAACGTTCGCGGTTGGGAATTACTTGTAATTCTGGTGCACCTGTGACGAAATCTGCACGGACGTTGCGAATTCCCTCTAGTTTTCGGATTTGGGGCGTAATTTGTTGCTGTATTCGGTTCAATTCTTCTAAATCTTCACCAATAAGCTGTACCTCGAATTCTTTACCAGGGTCGCGGAAAATCGAGCGTCGTATGGGTACGAGAAAACGGTAACCAGGGAAATTCCCGCTGGCTTGTCGCAGACGGTTAACAATATCATCTAAATTTTTACCTGTAGCTAATTCTGGATCGACAAAGCCAGCAATCACTCTAAAACCACCACGATGTACGTAAAGAGTACGCATTATTTCTGGTTGAGAGCTAATAAAATCCCTTGGTGCTTGGGAAAGTTCTATCGCTTCGGGAATACTCGTACCAGGAAAGGGTTCGGCTAACCAGAAAATTAAGTTGCGATTTCCTTGTGGTAAGTAGTCGGCAGGAGGTAAGAGTTGGAAACTAACCAATAATAAGGTTATGGGTAATGCTAAGACAAATAAACGGCGTTTGAGTTTGCCTCTTCCTAACGACCAACGGACGGTTTTTAAGAGGAAGTTTTCTAATTTGCTTTGGAAAAAGCGAAAAATAGCCGAAGTTTTAGCCACACTCTGTTCTAGCCAATTGCCACCTCTGTATTCTCCTCCTGCGAGCATTTGGTCTGCTTCCGAACGATTGAGAAACAGTCCTGCTAACATAGGAATTAAAGTTAGGGCTGCAAAGAGAGAAAACATTACCGAAGCGGAAAGAGCAATCCCAATATCGAAAAATAACTGCCCCGCTTCTCCTGTAACTAGAACTATAGGTGCAAAAACGGCTACGGTAGTTAAGGTAGAAGCCAACATCGCGCCTCCTACTTCTTGAGTTCCATCAATGGCTGCTTTCATGGGTGTTTTACCTTTTTGCATATGGGTAAAAACATTTTCCAGCACCACAATGGCATTATCTACTACCATCCCCACCGCAAAGGCTAACCCCGCTAAACTAATTACGTTTAGGGTACGACCTAAGATATAGAAAACGATAAAAACAGTAATTAAAGTCGTAGGAATGGCGATCGCAATTACTCCTACTGTTCTTAATGAACCCAAGAAGAGCAATAATACTAAAGCTGCTAAAATCGCCCCGATAATTAAATTACCTTGAACAAAAGAAATCGAGTCATTAATATAGTCATTTTCATCATAGGAAATATCAAAAGTAATCCCCTCTCCCTCACGGTCAAATCTGGCTTCTAAATCTACTAATGCTTCTCTAATTCCTGCGGATATTTCGGGTACATTGCCTCCTACCTGACGAATAATTCCCACACCTACGGCTGGTTCATTATTTCTGATTAAAGCTCTATCTTGAATGGCTCGACCGATACGGGCTTCTGCCACATCCCCTAGATAAACCGTCCCCGACTCATCCCGATTCAGCACAAATCCTTCTAGTTGTTTTACATCCTGAATACGGCTGACAGTCCTGACTCGATACTCTCTACGTCCTAAAATTAAAGGACCACCGCGTATATCTCGGTTGTTATTACGCAGGCTATTAGCTACATCTCCAATGGTAAGATTGCGATCAGCTAAAGCTTTCGGATCGACTACTACTTCAACTTCCCTGGCTCTTCCTCCAGATACGATAAACTGTCCCACACCCTGTACCTGTCGCAAGCGAGGAACAACCACATCATCCACTAAATCTCTGTAGTGATACTCATCAGGGGTAAAACCTGCTTTGGGGGTTAAAATTACCCACATCATGGGACTGCTACTCCCGCTTACCACTTCTACATCCGACTCACCAGCTTCTCTTGGTAAGGCTTCAACCTGCTGTAATTTATTCAGAACATCAACTAAAGAGCGATCGATATCGCTACCCCAGTTAAATTCAACATTAATGCTACTACTACCCACACGACTGGTGCTGGTAATTTCTTGTACTCCTTGGACTTCTTCTAGTCTTTCTTCAATAGGACGAGTTACCAAATCTTCTACTTCCGCAGGAGAAGCCCCCAAATAGGGAGTAGTAATACTTATTTCAGGGCGATCGCCTCCTGGTTGTAATTCCAGGGGTAATTGGAATAAAGCCAAGATGCCGAATAATGCCAAAAGGCAAAATAAGACTCCTGTACCATGTCGCCAACGAACGGCAGTTCTAATTAAACTCATTGTTTTGTGGTTAGTTGTTAGTAGTTAGTGGTTAGTTGTTAATTGCTGATTAATTTAAAAATACTTATTACTTATTACTTATTACTTGTTGATGTGATGTTTTTTGCGTAGAATCATCAATACTCAATGCACCAGCACCAGCATAAATAACCATTAATAATCCGCCAATTAAACCAATATTTTTCAGGAAACTATTTAGTTCATCTGGATTACCAATAGGATTATGAAAGACTAAAGTTGCAGGAATTAGAAATAGGATTAGCAAGGTCGAGCCGATTTTAACTTTGTAACCCAATAAAAGAGAAAAACCCCCCAGTAATTGAAAGGCAATAGTAAAGATTAATAAAACTTCGGGGATAGGTAAACCCTTGTTTCCCATCATTCCAGCCGTACCAGCAAAGCCGAAAATTTTGCCAATTCCTGAATTAATAAAGATTATACAAAGACAAATACGGGCAGCTAAAGGAATATATTTCATTTGGCGATTGACTCCTAATTACAAGATTGTGATTTTAAATTTTTCTTGTAGGGGCGTTTCGCGAAACGCCCCTACTAATTACTGATTACTCAACTACCTTCACCGCAGCACTATTTTTAAGTCCATCTCCACCTCTAATTACAATGCTTTCTCCTGTTTGTAATTCGGGATTAGCAATAACTACCTCTTCACCCAAATCTGCAACCATCTCTACTGCTAACTGTTGTGCTTGATTATTGTTGACAGTAAACAATAACCACTCATTTCCCCTTCTAGTCAAAGCATCGCGAGGCACAATAAAGGTATTTTCCCTTTCAATCGGTACAGCTAGATTTGCCTGAATTGCCATTCCTGGTAATAGTTCTGGCGGTGGATTATCTAAAGTGACTCTAACTAACTGACGGCGTGATGATGTATTAGCTGTGGGAACTACTGCGGTGATTTCTATCTCTTGTTGCCAATTGCGTAACGCACGAGCATTTAGGGTTACTCTCATTCCTGGCGTGACTTGTCCGCTTAAGCTTTCTGGGACTTCTAAAAAGATCTCAATAGTGCGATCGCTGATTATAGTCAAAACAGGATCATTAACTTCTACATAATCTCCAGGATCGACATCTCGCGACTGGACTATTCCAGAAAAAGCAGCTTTAATTTGTGTACGCTGCATTCCTAGCTGAGCTTGTTCTACGGCTGCTTGTGCTGCTGCTACTAAACCTCGTTGCGCGTCGATTTCTTCTTTGGTTGCTCCTGCTCTTGCTTCGGCTAACAATGCTTCTATGCGGTATTTCTCGCTAGTTGCTGCTTGGGCTTCAGTTCTTGCTTCTACTAAGGCTCTGCGGGATAATGCTCCTTGTTCGGTTAAACCCGATACCCTTTCTAAATTATCTTGTGCTTCTAATTCTCTGGCTATAGCTGTATTTAACTCCGCTTCTCTTTGAGCAATAATTTCGGGACGAGTTCCCACTTGTAAACGGGCTAAATTAGCTCTTTCTTGTGCTAGTCTGGCTTTGGCTTCAGCTAAAGCTAATCTTGGATCGGCATCATCCAGAATTGCTACGGTCATCCCAGTGGTAACGCGATCTCCTTCTCTAACTAAAACTCGCTGCACCTTACCATCGATTTGCGGACTAATGCTCGCCCTTTCTCCTGGTTCTACTTCTCCTAATAATTTAATCTGTCTGTTAGCCGTACCAGTTGTTAAAGCTATAGTTTCCACTGGTCTAGGGGGTGGTGCTTGAGTGCTGTTTTGTGCTGTTGGTGTAGATTTAGGTGTCAGGATTT
The DNA here is from genome assembly GCA_030065315.1 of Xenococcaceae cyanobacterium MO_167.B52. Taxonomy (GTDB): domain Bacteria; phylum Cyanobacteriota; class Cyanobacteriia; order Cyanobacteriales; family Xenococcaceae; genus JASJCP01. Next base: position 7,760 of record JASJDB010000136.1, read on the forward strand.
GCCATAAAGCAATACCTCCTCCTCCTAGAAACAAAATTGCCAATAACCATCCAGATAACCTATTTTGACCCTGGACTGTTGACTTGGGGTTTTCTGTGTCCTGTTCTTGGAAGTTGGATTCTGATTCTGAAGACTCCTGGGGTGGGATATTTACTGAGGTCATTGTTTTACACTGGTTTATTAGGGAAGTACTATCTCGATCAATAAGAGGGAAGAGGTCAATAACCTGAACCATTTTAGTAAGTATGAAGATTCACTGTTATCTGACTTTGGTCTGATTTTTTACAATTTACTTACTTTGTTTAAGTTTCTTATATTTTAATGTAACTTGCAAAAATATATACTTCAGCACACAATACTGTTCGGATCAGCCTAAAAACTTAATGAAATTAGGGAGTGTGGGGAGTGTGGGAGGTGTGGGGAGAGAGTGGAGAAAGTCTTGCTTCCTTGTCCTCCCTTTCTTCTCCATCTTCTCCATCCTCCGAAGGACGTTCTTCTCTCTCTTTCTCAACAGATAACTTTTTTAACCGAACAGTATTGCTTCAGCACAATCAATATTGGTGGCTAGTGTTGTTTACCAACATAAATCAAAAATCCCTGCCTTAAAACGGGCAGGGATTCTGTCAAGTCTGTGACTTCCTCCTGCGATTTATCGCAGGCTTCCCACTCTCGCGAGTAGGCATTTTCTACCCTACGCCACTTATCGTGCAACACGTTGGTACAAACGATATGTTATCCCCCACCGTTGGTTTCCCGATAGTACGACGCTCGACTCGAATGTTGCCGAACTTGGTTCGGCAACCGCTCGCTCGACTTGATAGACAATTTCTTTTCCCGATAGACCATCGGTACTACTATCAATCTTTTATTGGATTTCTAATCTATTCCCCTAGTTATGTCGCCCCTGCCAATCAGGTATTTATCTTTGGTCGAGCATCTAGGTTGGGTAGTTCCCAATCCTGGGTTAATTCAGGTTCATACCTTGCGCCCAAAGGTATTATACAACGGCTCAAAGCCTTGGTATATAAAGATTATGTATCTAAACTGTAAACCAATAACCCTTGTCCGCAATTCATCTCTCGCTTTAGCGAGAGATGAATTGCGGAAGAAAGTTAAATCTAGATTGCTCGATGCAGATAAGGTTATTCTTATAGACTGGGTTCAATATATTGGATTGGTTCACCAATCAAATCATCAAATTCGATTTCTCGTAGTACATCATTCCAATCTTCTTGTAAGACGCGGTTTTCTGGTGCTTGCTCTAATTGTAAGGCAATCATTTTAAGAGCATCAAACCAAACTCCAGACTCGGCAAAAATTAGAGGATGTTGATCTACTGGTGCAGCTTCTAGTTTGGCAATAAGTTGAGGATTATCTGTAGATTGTCTTTTGATCGAATAGGAAAGATTCATCGCAGTTCTACCAGTACATTTAATCCTGATTCGCCATCTATATTCTTCCCCTTCTTCTAGAGGTTGAGATTTGTCTGCAGGAAGAGGAAAGGCAATAATACCAGATTTATCTAAGTTTAATTTTTGTCGATAAACTCTAGTGTGTTCTAATTCACCTGTTTCTTCTTGGACTGTTTGTTTAAATAACATAAAGTCAATACCTTGAGCATATTCTACTCCAGGGAAATACCAGAAAAAGTAGGGATAATCATCAAAAGTAACGCCTAAACCATTATTAGGTGCGATCGCTTTTAGATTTTTTCCTCCTTGAGTGCAAGCTGTACCAGGACCTCTTTTTGACCCAGTATTATCAGAACCTGGTCTTCTTTCTGTAGTTAAATTATTGAAGATTGACCGTCTTGTAGTTGGTACAGATGCAGTGGAATTGGATGGTGGATTTTGGGTTTGATTACCACTTGAAGAAGTAGAAGCATTGGATACATTAGTTGTACGTAGCGGTCTTCTGGGAGTATAGGTACCTTTACGAGTACGTTGAATTGTCTGACCTAAGTTGATTGTTTCTCCCACATTAATGCTATTGGGACGGGAAGCTAGATTAGGATTATAAGCCAAGATTGTGTTTAAGCTTAAACCATGACGAATTGCTATTCCCCCTAGGGTATCTCCTCGTCTAACTATATATTTTCTTCCCGAAGCTGAAGTGAAAGTACCACTGGGAAGACCCCCTAAATTAATCTTTTCTCCTACATAGATCAAGTGAGGACGAGACCGCAACTGGGGATTGTAACTCAACACTTGTCTAAAACTCATACCATATCGGTTGGCTATTCCCCCCAAAGTATCTCCTAGTCGAACTCGATAAGTTCTAGCCTGAGCTATCAGATAGCTCTCAGTTACAGAGTGAAGAGTATGATTAACTCTTAGTTCTGGATTGGAGGATGAGGAAGAAAGTTGGTTACTAACATCGGCAGCAAAACCAGCATTGCTTGTGCCTTCAATTAAAGAACCAGCCAAAATTATGGCGCTACTAAAACTTAAAATTTTGTAAAACATATAGTAATATCTCCATTTCTTAGTCATTTAATATTAGGATTGAATTTAGTTATATATGGCAGAAGTCTTATACTATACAATTATAATTCGTTTTCTCACTTTTAATTAGACGTTTTTTATGGTATCGATGTTGCTTCAAAAAGAGCTTTATAGAACCCATTTGGGATCTAGTAGCAAGAGTATAATGAGAGAAAAATGACGTACTCAAGCAGTTTGACAAACCAAGAATGGCAGATAATTGAACCTCTGCTACCTAAGAAAAAAAGAACCAAACCACCTACATGGAGCAAAAGACAAATTTTAGATGGAGTTTTATATCAACTCAAGAATGGTTGTAATCCCCATTACTCACGTATAATTGTAATATTTTAGGTTGCAATTATACGCGGTCTGCTTTCAGCAGGTGCTGCGCGGTCGCTAACTCAGGGAGCAAGATCCTGTCGAGATTGTCTAAGTATTTTAAATAGTTCCCAGGAAGATAAATTAAGAGAAAATGATTTTAATAAAAATAATGTAAAATTTGGTTTTAATGAATCAAGCGGTTAATATTGAAGTCCAAAATCTTAATCATTTAGGAATAATAGCTGGAATAATAGATGA
>JASJDB010000137.1 GCA_030065315.1 Xenococcaceae cyanobacterium MO_167.B52
CCTCGTAAACTTTGACATCTTTGCAAAGATAATTGGGTGGAATCGAACCTCGAAACTGACTAACATCAATTGACATAATAGATACTCCTATATTTTATCCAGGAAGAAGGAATGAGGAAGAAGGAATGTGAACCATAACTAATAGTCTTTTGTCCTTCGTCCTCTGGATTACTATTTAGCTAGCGATCGCTGATTTAAAGCTTAAATAAACTTGTTAAATCTTGATTGGGTTTCCGCTAATACTATTAAACTTAAAAGTCCCAACTTCTTCGCGATAAGTGCATTTGATATCGCGCAACATACTAATTGCCATCTGCTCACCAAGTAAATTACCTCCTGTTTCTAGACCTTTATGTAAACGCTCTTTAGAGTTAGCACCCAATGCAGTTCCATCGGTTCGCCAGTGCATCCCCGCGCCATCACGGAACAGAGTGATATTAGCAATCAATTTATTCAACTCGCCATGTATCGTTAGCTTTTCTCCTTTAAAGTCGGTTAATTGCTGACCATCATGCATTGGTACTTTAGGATTAGAAAATTCTCCATCGGTAACAAAGGCTTTAGCAATAGTAGCAGCAGCAGCAATAAAAGCTGAATGTCCACCAGGATAAGAAGGATGGGTAGGAGAGCCTTCTGGATAAGCTATGGGGAGTAACCAAGTGCCTTCTTTACCACGATTCTGGTCTATGTTTTGCTTTCTATTGTGTTCGAGGATGGGATCAAGTACTTTAGTATTGCGCCAAACATCTGCACCGTCTCCAAACAACTTATTAAATAGCTCGTCATCGAATGGCTTGTCAGGTGAGTTCCCCAATACTCCTCGTCGGAATAATTCCAAACGCTGTGCATATACTTCTGGTCGTAAACGTCGATGAACACCCCATTTTTGGAACCAAGCGTGTTTGAGTCCATAGACTCCAGCCAGTCCACTTTGAATCGTGATATCTGGAGCCCCAAGACTACCAAATGGCTCAGCGGTTCTGATGCTGCCGTTAGCATAGGGACTAGCATTTGATATGTCTGCATTCAGACCTAAAAGAATAAGAGTCGCCCAAAGACCCGACTGATGGGGTAAATCAAGATGCACCCATTGACCAGCATCCCGTAGGCTAATAATACGACGTGTACCCTCAATAATGTCAGAACCAGTAGGATCGATATCTCCATTATTAACCTCGTTCCAAGTTTCTAGATCGGTCAAGTAATCCAGATTTTCTCTTGGATAACACTGCAACTGTTGAATTGGCTGATTGCCAAACTGGAAATCCTGTAACAAAAACTGAGAGACATGAGGTCCGACATCACAACCCTCATAAGGACCTCGAAAGATGGTATCGGGGGTGCATTTGAATCCGAACTCCTGCTCAAATCCCAGATTATTTAAGTCTTCGCAAGCATCAGCGATTAAAGTACTATTGGCATATTGATCGAATCTGACATCTCGACACAGTGCCATCCAATAGCGTTCCACCATATCCACTGCCGTATTACGACTGGCAAATTTAGGAGCAGGTGCCATTCTTGCGCCATTGGAATCATTACCAATTAACTGAAATGAGTAGGCATTTAGTGGATTGACCAGCAGACGCTTCCCTCCGCCCAGTTGAACTTTCTCGAAGTCTATTTGAGTACCTTGCTCTATGGCTTTGAGGAGTGAATCGAAGGAAAAGAGTTCGACTAAGCCGATTTCATTGTGTTTTAAACTTTTAGTAAAAGAAGCAAAACCTGGAAGACCAATCTTGCTAAAATTTTTTTCGTCTCCATTTGTCGGAGGTAAGAAAGTTTCAAAATCATCCAAAGCCTCATCTCGCTTCAAGTTGCGAATTTTACTGGCTTGTTTCCGCCGAACTTCAAAATCTTGCTCTTGATATTTTTTGGAACCATTAATTAGATTAGTCATTAATAATCTCCCAGATGAATATGTTTTTGATAGAGCAGCTAAATAAAATTTTCGATTTTTTCAAATAGAAATAGACAATTTCTCTATCTTTTGTGACAACCCACTAAAAAGTTTGTAATAGTAGTTATCTGGTTTCATCTTAGTTATTTTTTAGTGCTTGAATCTCATAAAACTCATATAACACCTCATAGAAAAACTCATAAAAAATCTTGAAGTTCTAAAGTTATTAAAAAAACAAAAATTACTGATGTAACTATGAACCCTCTTTTATAAGTAAGCCAACTATTCTGAGATTTTGATGCGATTACCCTGCTTCAGGGTGTCCTAATTCTTTGATATAGGCTTGCCAATATAGCTTGTATAATTCACATCGAGCGATCGCTTTACCATTAGATTGCTTAATTATTCCCATACTACTCAACTTATAAGTCAAGATAGGATTGAGAGCAACAGGTTCATTCCCATTAAAAACACTATCCAGAGCTTTTACTAATTCGGGTTGCTCCGCCAAAGTTGCACAATGACGCTGTAAATGATGAGCATAAATGCCACTAGACGTATGAGCAGTTTTCAGCAGTTGGGACAGAGTTATATCCCCCTGACTCAGATGATAGAGTGCAAGGTGAACTAGTGCAGGATGTCCTTCCACCATAGACATTAGTTGTTCTACTTCTGTGCCACCCGTCCAATCAAGTCCGTAGCATTGGGCTAATTTTTTTACTTCTTCTTGACTAAAATTATTTAACTGAATCGGGAACCCCACATTAAAGGGAGACTGATTTAATTGGAGAGGAACATAAATTTCTGTAGAGTGAACTACAATCAGACGCAGCTTTCCCCAAATAGGCAATCTTTTCGCTTCTTCATACCACGAACGTAATAGAGGTAAAAAATCCTTGGCAGATTGGGGATGCTCAAAAATTTGATTTACCTCATCCAATGCCAACACAAAGGGAGTATCTATTTGCTCTAGTAGATAGTTTTGGAAGTAGTGAGTAGAGCTAATCTTGCTACCCAACAAATCTTCATCCCAATAATCATCCAACCTCGGTTCAAGATTAAGCTGATGAGCAATATTGGCACATAACCAACGCAAAAATTGATTCAAATCACTCAAAATTTCTTGGTCAACCTGCTCCAGGTTAAGACTGACAGTACGATAGCCCAGGTGATTAGCATAATCAATAATTCTCAACAACAGTGAAGTTTTCCCCATTTCTCTAGGAGCTTTAATCCTAATTAATGCTCCTGGTTTCTGAATTTCTTGATTGACTTGCTCCTCAAAAAAAGAGCGCTTTAGGTAAAAAGGAGAATCGAGGGGAACTGAGCCACTGGGGTAGCAAGGTGAAACATTTTGGTTGATCTTAGTAGTAAAATTAGTCAACTGTTGTTTTTGAGGAGTTACTTCTCGTACTGTTTCTACTGCTACAACATAGGACTCTAAAAGTTTCTGACAGTTTTTTTTAGTTACTCGCTGACCAATCAGTTTAGAGAGTCGCTGATATAACTCGGGGGCAACAATATTAGTAAAGTAGCCAGGACTATAACCTGCTTTGATCGCAATTTGGCTATAGGTTTTATATTGCCAAACACCTTTCAAAATTAGAATTTCTGTGGAATTGAGAGGGCGATTTTCGTTCTCAATTAGCTGGTGGTCAATAATCTTCAATAGATAATCAATATTCATAAGCTAATCCAAATCGAGTTTGACCAGAATGTTTCAACCTATATAGATATAGATTCTGGGGATTATGCAAGTGAAATGTGGATGAGTTTATAGATTACAGACTCATGTTTGACTAAGTCAGAGGAAGCCGAGTTGTTTTACGGCGGAGTCTCTCGTACAACATGGTCGGCTTACAATTAGACATTCCTTTACAATTTCTTTACATCTTACAAGTTTTTTACATTTAGTTCCATGAGTTTTTACATATTTTTTTCTATGAGTTCTGATATGAGTTTTATGAGATTGAGGGACTCAAAACCAAATTAATATCAAACATAGATAGCAGGCAAAAGTAGCAATTGAGCGAAAAAAACATCCTCTGTAAAACTTAGTTTCTTCAATATTTATGAAGATTAAGAGCAATGAAAATGCGATGGAAAAAATTATTAGTGACAACCACCCTGTGGTTAATAGCTGAAATTTGGTTTAACTTTCTAGGAATCGATAATTTGGCTGATTATAGCGAGTTTATCTTTGAAAAGCCATTTATTTTACTCAAATAATTCTTAATCAGCCCAAAAATTGCCACTATGCTATCTAGCTACCAACTTGCACTTCATCAGCGAGTAAATACTATCAAATAATAAATTTTCCCAGAAGAACTTAGTCATGACATCAACTACAACTCAATTAAAAAAACCCCAATCTACCTATCAGCCAGCGAGAAAGGTCACAGCAGGAGCTTTTACTGGGGCTTTAGTTACTTTGATCGTACTAATTCTCAATACTTATGTTCCCTTCTTCAAACAGGAAAATAATCAGATATCTGGTGAACTTTCTGGCGCAGCAACTACTGTTCTCACTTTTATTGTGTCTTATTTAGTCCCTCCTAGTAAAGAAGAAGCGATCTTCATAGAAGATGGTTTGACTAGATCAGCCAAAAAGTAAATTTTTTCAATAATTTCAGAAGGAGTATTTTCAATGATAAGTCAAGTTTCCGAACAAAAAATGCACCTAGTGAGGTGGGTGCTAGTAGTGGGGTGGCTAGTTCTAATTGTTTCCTTATTTTATGACCCGATTTCCCATCATCTCAGTGACCCGAATAATTTACTGAGTCCATTTGGAGATCAAATTATTAGTCAAGCTTCCCTACCAGAGCAATGTGTCAAAGTGCAAGGAGAGTGTCTCAGAGAAACAGCTTATCCCATGGGAACCCGTTTTTTCTGGGGCATGATAGTTCCCAGTGCCATTCTGATTGTCCTGACCTTCGGTCATGAAACTTGGCGACGGATTTGTCCTCTTTATTTTCTGTCTCAAATTCCACGAGCATTGGGACTACCGCCCAGGTTAAATATTGATAAAAATCAGTGGCTGCTTCACAATCACCTCTATCTGCAATTTGCCCTACTATTTATCGGGTTAAATTTTCGGATTCTGTTCATTAATTCAGCCCGTCTAGTTTTTGGTTGTTTTCTACTCTTTACTATCCTTTCAGCCATCACCATAGTTTTTCTGTACGGTGGTCGTAGCTGGTGTCATTACGTCTGTCCTTTCGGCATAGTGCAAATGGTTTTTACTGGACCTAGAGGATTGTTGGATAGCCAAGCTAACAAAGCGACCCCTAGAAGCATCACTCAGTCTATGTGCCGTACTATCGATAGCACTACTGGGCAGGAAAAAAGTGCTTGTATTAGCTGTAAATCTCCCTGTATGGATATTGATTCCGAGAAAGCTTACTGGGAACATTTGACTAAGCCTGGTCGCAGATTAGTCCAATATGGTTATTTAGGACTAGTAAGCGGATATTTTATCTACTACTATTTATACGCAGGGAATTTTAAATATTACTTCTCTGGAGCTTGGACTCATGAAGAAAATCAGTTAGCAACGCTGTTTAAGCCTGGTTTTTATCTGTTGAATCAGCCAATTGGAATTCCCAAACTGGTAGCAGTTCCCCTAACCTTAGGTTGTTTCGTCCTAGTAAGTTGCTGGCTTGGTACTAAAAGTGAAAAAGCTCTGTTCTCTTATTTAAGAAAGCGTAACCCCAAGATTGAACGTCAACAGGTCTTACACCAAATCTTTTCCCTTTGCACTTTTATTGCTTTCAACGCTTTCTTCATTTACGGTGGTCGTCCAGAAATTCTGCGTTTGCCTTTCCTAGTACAACTCACCTTTAATGGTTTAATTATTCTGATCAGTACCCTGTGGCTTTATCAAACTTGGAATCGTAGCGAAGAACAGTATAAAAAAGAAAGTCTGGCAGATAAATTACGTCGTCAACTCAAAAAACTATCTTTCAACTTCTCCCAATTTTTAGAAGGACGTTCCTTGGACGAGTTAAATTCAGATGAATTGTACGTTTTAGCAACAGTATTGCCTGGTGTTACAAAACAAGAATACTATGGAATCTATAAAGGCATACTGGAAGAAGCTTTATCAGAAAAGCGTTTTGAGCCAAATATCAGTAAAGAAGCCCTCCAGCAACTCCGCCAAAAGCTACACCTGGGCGACGAAGAACACCATCGCGCCTTAGAGGAAATTATCCAAGAGAAGCCCGAACTACTAAATTCCGTCTCCCCCAAAAGCTCACAATTTGGTGTAGCTAGAACCAAGCTTCGGACGGTCAGAAATCAAAATAGTAGTGAATTAGGGAGTAAATCAATTCCCAAAAATTATTTAGACAAAGCACTAACCCAAATCAACCCCAACAGGTCTAAAAAATCCCAGAGCGGTTACGAAGATCTACCTACACAAATCAAACAGCTCAAAGACAAACGCAACCAAAATTAGGGGTCGCTCCTCTTTAAAACTGAGTCAGCGGAGGAAGAGAAAGTAAAGATTTTAATAAATAACTACACCCAATAAAAATTTAAGTTTTGAGTTAATTCAGAGAGAGGTATCCATGTCAGTCACAAACATCAACATCAAAGCGGTTAATGGAGAAACTGGTGAGTTTCAAGAGAAACTCCTAACACTAGAAAAGGTGGGACAAAGAGAATGTTTGATTGGCAGACATTCTAGTTGTGATTTAGTTCTTGATAGTGCAGAAGTGAGTCGCATCCACGGTCGTATTTGGTGTGAAAAGGGACAGTGTTTTTTTACCGACCTCGGTAGTACAGATGGGTCTCAAATTGATAATCAAGAGGTTGGCATTAATCAGGTTGTTCCCCTAAACCCCAATAATCTGCTCCGTATCGGTGGATTTGTATTGATGCTTGCTAATAATGACAATACTTTCCAGTTACAACCGACAGCAGGACAAAGTTCTGTCGCGCCACTTCGTCAAGGTACTTCAGGAGAACTGACTGTTCATTGTATACAAGTAATTGATGAAACCCACGATGTAAAAACCTTTCGCTTTGTCCCTGAACCACCAGTGTTGTTTTCCTATAAGCCTGGGCAGTTTGTGACTTTAGATTTAGCAATAGAGGGCAAAAGGGTGATGCGCTCCTACTCTATTTCCTCCACCCCCTCTCGTCCTGATATTTTAGAAATTACCGTTAAGCGAGTGCCAGCCCCAACTGATGTAGCAGATGCTCCACCAGGATTAGTTTCCAACTGGTTGCACGACAATATTACTGTCGGCTCCCAGGTCAAATTAAAAGGACCGATGGGTAAATTTACTTGTGTTGATAATTTACCTGCAAAACTGCTATTTATTTCGGCGGGCAGTGGGATTACTCCCATGATGTCTATGTCTCGTTGGCTCTGTGACACAGGAGCTAATGTAGATGTTGTTTTTCTCCATAGTGCCCGCAGTCCTCGTAATTTTATCTTTCGGCAGGAATTAGAGTCCATGGCAGCACGCCATCCCAATTTTAAGTTGGCAGTTACCATAACTCGCTCCGAACCAGGTCAACCATGGGTGGGATATACTGGCAGATTGGATGAATTAATGGTACAAGGAATTGCTCCTGACTTCCAAGAGCGCACAGTTTATGTCTGTGGACCGAATCCTTTCATGGAGAGGGTTAAAACCATACTAGAAACCCTTGGGTTCCGGATGGAGAACTATCATGAAGAAAGCTTTGGTAGCCCGAAAAGAACAAGAGCGATCAAACCAAAATTGCCAGATCAGACCAAGAAAGAGCCACACTCTACTCCTAAAACCCCTCTAGTTCAAGAACTTGATTCACAGACCAATCAGCAGCAGCCAGACCCTACTAATTCTGTTAAGACAACTGAGGCTCAATTGCCTGTAGTGGTTTTTACCAAAGTCGGTAAAGAGATCCCTTGCGATGAAGAAGATACCATTCTCGATCTAGCCGAACAAGAAGGGATTGAACTTCCTTCTGGCTGTCGCATGGGAGCTTGTGGTAGCTGTAAGCTGCCTCTGTTGGCAGGAGAGGTTAATTATGATGATGACCCTGAGTGCGAACCAGGACATCTTCTCTCCTGTATCGCTAAACCTGTGGGGCGAGTTGTCATTGAAGCTTAAACCCCTACCGATTTTTTCTTGACACTTTTTTTTGCAACGGATGCTCACTACTGCTATGGATACTCTACTCAATTCAGGGGATATTTTAAACTCTCGCTATCGCATCTTACACGAATTAGGACACGGGGGTTTTGGTCGGACCTACTTGGCAGAAGACATCAATCGTTTTAATGAACCCTGCGTTCTCAAAGAATTTGCCCCTCAACTCCAAGGTTCATTTGCTTTGGAAAAAGCCGAAGAATTGTTTGAACGCGAAGCAGGAGTTCTCTATCGGTTGGAACACCCACAAATCCCCAGATTTCGCGAATTGTTCCGTTATAAGCATCAAGGGAAGGGACACTTACTATTGGTACAGGACTACATTGACGGGCAAACCTATCATACCTTGATTAATAATCGCGCTCGCCAGGGCATGAAATTTAGTGAAGCCGAAATCAGCCAGTTACTCTGCCAACTCTTACCGGTTTTAGAATATATTCATTCTTTAGGGGTAATCCATCGGGATATTTCTCCTGATAACCTGATACTACGCAGTTGCGATGGACTACCAGTGCTGATCGATTTCGGTAGTATTAAGGAAGTAGCAACCAAAGCACAATTTCAATTAATTGCTCCTGAAACCCCCCAACAGCCCAAGGTGGAAACAACCGTCTTTAGAACCCAATGGTTTGGTCATCAATTAGATCTTAAAGCCATCACCAACACCGAAACTCTATCTCTGATTGCCACCGTATTGGGCAAGAGTGGATATGCTCCTCCAGAGCAGATGAGTCGAGGCATTGTCTGTGCTTACAATGATTTGTATGCTTTAGCTGCTAGCGCGGTGGTGCTATTGACAGGTAAAAAACCACAACAATTAATTGACCCTAATACTTATCACTGGAATTGGCAAGAGGAAATCACTCTGACTCCTAAGTTGAATTGGATCCTCACTAAAATGTTGGCTCCGATTCCTTGTGAGCGTTTTTCTAGTGCTAGAGAAGTTTTACAAGCTCTTCAAGGTGTTTCAGCTCTCAGTCCGAGGATTGAGCCAGTAACTAGGGAATTTCCCCCTATTCAATCCCACTCTTCTCCCCAGTCTCCCTCTAAAATACCGTTGTTGGCTACTTTAACTGCTGTGGTCTTGCTGGGAGGTTTTTGGTGGCTACAAAGGGCAAATTTAGATTTCCAACTGGTTGTTCCCACCACTTCCCCTGCCCCCGATTTAGTTCAACCAGAGTTCTCCCTAGCAGAGCGATTTAGTCAGGGAGAAAAGATTTTAATCCCTAAAACCAGTACCCCAGCAAAGGAGTTGGCTGCTACTGCCTTGGCTCAAGGTAATTACTCTCAAGCGGTATCTTTATTTTCTGCATCCCTCAAGACTCTTCCTAATGATCCAGAAGCTTTAATTTATCTCAATAATGCTCAAATTGGTGAAGCCAAATCTTATCGCATTGCGGTTTCTGTTCCCATTGGTACTAGTGTTAATGCTGCCGAAGAAATTCTGCGGGGTGTTGCTCAAGCTCAAACTCTGGTTAATCAACAGGGTGGAATTGATGGTATTCCTTTGCAAGTTCAAATTGTCAATGATGATGATAACCCAGAAGTAGCTAAACAAGTCGCCACAACTCTGAGCCAGAACCCAGAGATTTTAGGCGTACTTGGTCATTATGCTAGTGATGTGACTCTAGCCACTGCTCCGATTTATCAATCGGGTCAATTGGTCTCTATTTCCCCTACTAGTACTTCAGTTAAATTATCTAATATTAGTCCCTATCTCTTTCGGGCTACTCCTAGTGATTATATCGCTGCTAGGGCTTTAGCCCAATATATGCTGGAAACTCTCCAACAGAAAAATGTCGCAGTGTTCTATAGTTCTCAAAGCAACTATAGTCAGTCCCTCAAATCGGAGTTTATCGCTGCTGTGTCTCTGGGGGGAGGGCAAATCATTGAGACTTTTGATTTATCTGATGCTAATTTCAGTGCTGCGGAGAGTTTCCAACGAGCTATGGATGGGGGTTCACAAGTCCTAATGTTAGCAGCTAATAATGGTACTCTCGACAAGGCTCTACAAGTGGTTCAGGTTAATCGTCAACGGCTGAGTTTGTTGGGGGGAGATGATGTGTATACTCCTAAGACTTTGCAAGTGGCGGGAGAATTAGCTGAAGATATGGTGGTAGCTATTCCCTGGCATATTGATAGCAAACCGGGGTCTGATTTTAGCAAAATTGCCCGCCAACTCTGGCGCGCAGAGGTCAACTGGCGCACTGCCATGGCTTATGATGCTGCTCTTGCTTTAATTGCTGGGATTAAAACCAGTCCGACTCGTCTTGGCATCCAACAGGTCTTATCCCATCCTGATTTTTCTGCCTTTGGTACCTGCGACCAGATTCGCTTTTTTCCTTCTGGCGACCGCTTAAAATCCATTGAGTTAGTTACTGTTGAACCTACTACTAACACTTCCTTTCCCTATCAATTTACCCCCCTTCCTGCCGATGGTTAACTAATATACTAATTCTATTTCTATAGAATACAAAAAATAACTTGCATAAACATTACTATCTCTTAGTTATACAGATTAATCAATGTGTACTTTGGTAAGTGGATTTCGTATCAGTTGTGAATTAATCAACGTGAGCGTCCAACGAATTTAGCTTCGTTGGACGCTCACGTTAACCAATTTCTTAGCCCACTTATCGCTCTTACCCTAAAATTTACTTACTCCTCCTCTAACAAAATTTGAGGTAATTTGGAGATTACCCGTTTGAAAGGTTGAGTATTTTTAGTAACTCTAACTAATACTAATGCTCCCTGTATGAGCATTAT
>JASJDB010000138.1 GCA_030065315.1 Xenococcaceae cyanobacterium MO_167.B52
CTTGAGATATTAAATGGACTAAATTTCTGCTCATACCAAGTAGATAGTTTTTTATCCAATAGTCATCAAAGAGGGATTAAGGGTAAATTATTCTAGTAACAATCAACTGGTTAACTCAGGTCTAAAATCTCAAAGTAGTCCGCACAGTTCCGACATAAATAGTATTGTTATCTGAATCTCCATTGGGATTGAATAAGATATAGCCACCTGGGGTTAAGAGAATATTATCATTCAAATTATATTGATATTCTAGATTCAGAATATAGGGACTATCTGGATCCTTTTCTAAGGCATCGCCACCAGAGTCGATCAGACTAGGGGGCTGTCCAAAGCTAACAATAAAACTGCCCCTTTCTTGCAATAGATCGCTAAAAGTTGCGTAAGCGTTCCAAGTCAAAATATCAGCATTGGCATTACCTTGTTCAACAGAAGCGGTGGTATAGCCAAAATAACCACCTAAAGAGATGGTGTTAGTGACATTAAACTTAGTGGCAATACTATAGTTATTACTCGAATTTGAGCGATCGCTAAAAGGATCAGTCGCAGCATCCGTTCCAACGAAACCTGCTAGATCGTAATTACTGCCTTTGTCCTGATAGGCTCGTAAATAGGCAATAGCAATATTCCAACGCTCATCAAAAAGAAAGAAGTTGAGATTAGCTCCAGCAGTATAATTACCATTAAATAAACCCTTGCCCGCTTTAGGATCACTAGGATTAGTAGCCCAATAGCCCACATCAAGAGTAGCCCAATTGAAATTGAAATTAGCTCCAACTGCTGCCCCAAAAGCATTGGCGTTATCGTAAAGTAGATTATTGTAGGCACTATAGAGACTGAGAGCATCGTAAGCAAGACCCATAGTTGAGCCAGCATCAAAGATATCATCGATATCAATTCCGACAGTCCCAATAAAACCCTTAATCTTGCTGTTAATTGGGAAAGCGTAAAAAACCTGATTCACTTCTACATTATTTTCGTTATTCCCCTCAAAGTTGAGAGAGAGAGCATTATTGCCTCCAGATTTAGCAGGGCTAACAATATTGGCTGCTTGCAGGCGAATTCGTAATTGATCTTGTCCTGTAAAGCTACTATCAAAGAACAGACGAACGCGACTACTAAAGGTAATCTGATCATCTATATCTTCGCCATTAGGTTTTTTATCACCAAAAGTACCTAGTAAATAGTTGTGAATTTCTCCTCTAAGCTTGGTGGTAGTAGAAAAAGAGTTGTCTTCTAAAAAAGTGATCCGACTTTCAAGATTGTCGATTCTACCCCCTAAAGTAGCCAGTTCTGCTTCAAATTCTCTAATTAATCGCTCTAATGTGTCTAGATCTTCCCTGAGCAGAGATTCACTCGTCGCAATCAAACGCTCTATTTGATTTAAACAAGAATTTAAACCAGCAGCAAATTGATAGCGAGACAGAGCTTGATTCCCGCCATAGGTTTGATTGGGAAACCCTACAATACAGCCATAGCGGTCAACTAAACTTCTGAGAGCTTCATAAGCCCAGTCAGTAGGAGAAACATCTCTTAGCTGATTGACGTTGGTAACTTGTCCTAGATCTTCTTGATAGTTGCTTAAAGGCATGGCTTCTGAGCGATCGCAAGTAAAAAAAAAGACACTCAAGGCAATTGCCCCCATAGGGAGCGAATGAATTACACGATTCAACATAATCCTCACACCTAAATTGTTGTTTTTTGATGGCTATGACAAATTAACGGCTCACTAACTGTTCTCGACTCTGAGGAACTTTCAAAGATGCTTTTTTAGCAGCACGTTGAACTGGGTTAAGACGTTTTTCTAGCCAACTAAAGACTCTAGAAGCGATAAAAGTTAAGAGCAAATAAATCAAAGCTACGGCAGCATAGAGTTCAAAGGCGCGGTAGGTAGTGGCAACCATGAGTTGTCCCTGACGAAATAGTTCCTCAAAACCGATAATTGCGACCAAGCTAGTATCTTTGATCATGGTGATAAACTCATTACCCAAAGGTGGTAGCATACGGCGAAAAGCTTGGGGAAAAATTACGTAACCCATAGTTTGCAGCCAACTCATTCCCATTGATTGAGAAGCTTCCCACTGTCCCGAATCAATTGATTGAATACCACCCCGAATGATCTCGGATAAGTAGGCAGAGGCATTGAGACTCAGGGCTGTGACTGCTGCTGGAAGACGATCAAAACTAAACTCCACACCTATCCCTTGTAGTAGGGACGGTAAGCCAAAGTAAATCATGAAAATTTGTACCAGCAGAGGTGTTCCGCGAAAGAAATCCACATAGATGCGACTGAGCCAAACCAGAGGCTTAAATTGAGAAATAGAAGCGATCGCTAGTAAAGAACCGCCAATAGTGCCAAAAAAGACCGAAAATGCCGTCAGCATTAATGTTACTAACCCGCCCCACAACAGAGTACGGAAGGTTGTGACCCAGCTAAAAGTAGCAACTTCTGCTTCTAGAGCAGGAGCAACTAGTGGTAACTTGGCAGGCTCTCCTGCAAACCATTTTTGGTATATTTCGCGGTACTTACCAGTCTTGAGAAGTTCGTCTAACGCCTGATTAATTTTCTCCAGATGAGGAGAGTTTTTCGGTAGGGCAATGCCGTAATATTCTTGGGTTAAAAGTTCTCCAACTACCTCAATATCGTTGAGATTACCAACCTTAATCGCGTAGAGAGTTACAGGAGAATCATTAACTACAGCATCTACTTTACCATTGCTCAACTCTTGAAGAGCTAGGGCAGCACTATCAAAATTAAATACTTTTGCTCCTGGTATTTTTTGAGCTTCTTGCGCTCCTGTCGTACCAAGTTGGACAGCAATCTTTTTGTTTTCTAAATCATCAAAACTTTTAATTTTATCTTTACGATCTTTTCTAACTGCGATCGCTAACCCTGATTGAAAGTAAGGACGGGCAAAATCCAATGTTTGAGCCCGTTCCGCAGTAATCGTCATACCGCTAATGGCTGCATCAATAGTTTTAGACTGTAGGGCTGGAATCAGTCCATCAAAAGGCATACTCTGAAACTGAATCGTTAAATTAGCTTGTTCCCCAATCGCTTTGAACAGATCAATATCAAATCCAGTCAAACCTTTGCCGTCTGGTGCTTGCATTTCAAAGGGCGGAAAAGTTGGTTCAGTTCCCACTTTCAATACTTGTTGGGCATTCAAGGATAAAGGGAAATAAAAGTGAAAGCCAGTTATTAACAATAACCCAACCAGGCTTAAAGCTAACTTTTTCCACCAAAATACTAAACTATTTTTGCTCATTCTTTTTTTTGAATTTGACTACACATCAAGCACTGAAAATTAAAATATTAGGTACTAGCTTAAAAGGGAATTCTGAGAAATGCTATTCATAACATAAGTCGGTAGGTAAAATAATTTATAAAATCTAAATAATTAATATTTAATTAATTTTTCCCTACCTGCTCATCCATGTTACAGCCATTTTATATTTAATTACGCCTACCTAGTTATCTAACAAAATATGCTCTCAAATCCGAAAAAAATGTGATTAATCAAACAATTTAGCCAAAAATATTGAGATAATCTTTTACTGTAAAAGCATCCTTAGGGAAATCCAATATTATGACTACTTCTGCCCCTGTTATTTCCTTTAATAACGTAAGAAAGAGTTACGGTTCATTAGAAGTACTAAGGGGTATTACTGGTTCTCTTTATAAAGGTGATGTTGTCTCTATAATTGGCACTTCTGGCTGTGGCAAAAGCACTCTGCTGCGCTGTTGTAACCGTCTAGAAACAATTAACGGTGGAGAACTAAAAGTAATGGATATCGACCTCTCTAAAACAAATGTTAGCTCTCAAAAGCTGCGACAATTGAGAACTAAAGTGGGCATGGTCTTCCAGCAATTTAATTTATTTCCTCACCTTAGCGTCTTACAAAACCTAATGTTAGCCCCCTCTCAAGTCTTAAAAGAATCAAAACAAGAATGCCTTGATAGAGCTTTACATTATCTAGATAAGGTAGGTTTGAGCAGTAAAGCAGATGCCTATCCCGAACAGCTATCTGGAGGACAAAAACAACGAGTAGCGATCGCCAGAAGTCTGTGTATGAAACCTGAAATCATGTTATTCGACGAACCTACTAGTGCCCTTGATCCCGAATTAGTAGGAGAAGTGCTAATGGTAATGAAACAGTTAGCTGAAGAAGGGATGACTATGGTAGTAGTTACCCATGAAATGAACTTTGCTCGTGATGTCGCAAACCGAGTTATTTTTCTCAATCAAGGAGTAGTAGAAGAACAAGGAGATGCCCATGAAGTATTAACCAATCCCCAATGCGATCGTCTAAAAGCCTTTCTCCATCGCATGAACAACTAGTAGTATATTTATAGATGAGTCATGGCGTCAAAATGTAGAGCTATTACTGAACCTAATAGAGAAACTCAACTCCAAACTAATTGAATTATCTGCTGAAAATCAAAAATATTCCAATAATCTATTTAGCAATAGGGAAGATGTCGAACTACTGGCGTAAAATAGGATTGGGTTTAGTAACTCTGCTTCTCACTACTTCTTGTATTGTCCAAGGCGATCGCAAAATTACAAATCAACAGCCTCAACCGCTTCAGGGAGAAATTCTAGTTTGGGCTGAAATGCCATTCCAGTTAACAGAAGCCCAGAGCATTAAGTATCAAAAACTTCTTCAAAATGATATCGAAGAATTCAGCCAACTGTATCCTCAAATCCAGGTTTTGCTGGAATTTTTTCCGTCGGGGCAAAGCTGGGAACCATTTGAGCTACAAGTAAAACGGGGAGCTGGTCCTGACTTACTGATGACTTCCTCCACTATCAAGACTCTCAAGTTAATTAAGATAGGAGCATTACGATCCCTTGAAGAATCTGAGGTTGAAGAATCACGATTTCGTTCGGAGGGACTCAAACCACTCCGTTATCAAGGCAAACTTTACGGCTTGCCTATGTCTTTGAGAACCAAGGTTCTCTGCTACAATAAAGACCATGTCAAAGAACTCCCCAGAACCTTAGCGGAGCTAATTGAACAAGCAAGGGAGGGATATTCGGTAGGTGTACATTCTGGGTTCAGCGAAACGTTTTGGGGAATTGGAGTTTCTGGTAGTCAGCTATTTGATGCTCGCGGTCGACTCATCCTAGCAGAAGAAGGAGTTTGGGCTAAAGGTTGGGCTAAGTGGATGAAATGGCTCAAGAAAGCAGATAATGAACCAAATTTTATTCTTAGTAAAAATCCGGAAGTACTTCAACAAGCTTTTGTAGAAGGGAAAATAACTTATCTAATTTGTCCGTCGGACTGGATCCTTTATTTCAGTGAGGCTTTGGGCAAAGATAAATTGGGGGCTACTCTCTTGCCTGGAGAGACCAACCAGCCAGCAAGTCCGATACTCTGGACTGCAATCTTGCTCTTCAACCAAGCCTCCAGCCCTAACCAAACCCGACTAGCCCTCAAACTGGCGGACTTTTTGACCAATGTGGAGCAGCAAACCCAAGCAGAGATAGAAGTTCCGATTATTCCCAGCAATAAAAACGTCACTCTCAATCAGGAATTGTTTCCGATTCGAGCTACCTTGATCGATCAAGCCCAATCGGGTGTAGCCTTTTCTCTCGATGATGGTGAAAAACTTACAGTGCTTAAAAGCTACGGTGACATTCTTTACCGCAAAGTCTTAGCAGGGGATATCCCACCTGATGAAGCAGCTGCCCAGCTGACCCAGATTGTTAACAGGCAATTTGAAGGAAAGTAATCAGGAGGAGATGATGGCTGAGCTAAAAATCTTAAATCTTAACGATCTCTGGTCAGAACTTGTCAAAGTGGGCATTGTCCTAGAACGCCCTGCGGTTCAAATCCAAATGCTGAGTATGATTGGCTTAATTCTTTTAGCATGGCTGATTTCTAAATGGATTTGGATTCACTTCAGGCAGAGTTTTTCTAAAGTTAGCCAGTTTGAGGCAGGTGAGTCAAAGCTTTCCTGGCAGCAGTGTGGTGCTGCCTTGGTTCATGATCTGTTGACTCCCACCCTTAGCTTGATCGGGATCAGCTTGCTCAGAAGTTGGTTTGAGCAAGAAGGTTGGTTTGCGGGGTACCTGAGTGAAGGGATTAAACTCCTGTGGCTTTACTGGTTTTATGTAGTCTTTGTGATCTTTCTCTATGCTCTACTTCCTGCCAATACTGTCGAACGCTATAGCTACCGTTTCTTCATTCCTCTCTTCTGCCTGTTTGCTATTGGGAGAATTCTAAGTTGGGTTTTCTATCTTCCAGAACTCTCTCAAGTCACTCTCATTAATCTGTTTGGCGAGCCAGTCAACTTGAAGATGATTGTCATCAGCATTGCAGGCTTATATTTTTTGATTGTTGGCACGTCCATGGCAGAACAGTTCCTGTTTGCTATTTTTTTAGGCAGGACTGACCAAGAAGCAGATGCATTACAAGCTTCTGCCCTGATCTGTCGCTACTTTATCATCGGACTTGGCATCGTGTTACTTTTTGGCTACCTCAACGTCAGTCCTAACGCCCTAGCTGCGATTACGGGGGGGCTGTCCGTTGGCATTGGTTTTGGTTTGAAAGAAGTGATCGGTAATTTTGTCAGCGGTATCTGGCTGTTATTTGAAGGAGCCTTGAAACCAGGAGATGTTATCAATATCGAAGGAAAAATGAGCAAAGTAACCAAGCTAGGGATTCGCGCTACTACAGTTCAGGTCATAAAGGATAACTCCGAGGAAATCATTCCCAATCAGACTTTCTTTACCCAAAACGTCTCGACTTTTACGGGAAGTAATCGCCTTGTTCGCCGTTCTCTGATTGTAGGTGCTAGCTATCAATGCAGTCCAGAAAAAGTTATTGAAATCATTTTGCAGGTTGCTCACAAGCATCCCAAGGTGCTACAGTATCCGACTCCCATGGCGTTTGCCATTGGTTTTGGAGATTCTAGTATTGACTTTGAGCTAAGATTTTGGCTTGATGACCCCTTGATTGCCATGAGTGTGACCAGTGATCTGGTCTGTGAGATTTGGCAAGCTTTTGCTGACAATAACATCGAGATTCCCTATCCTCAGAGAGATTTGCATCTCCGCAGCGATGACAAATCTAGCCCGATAGAAATTAATGGTCAATTTTAAAAAGCTGTAATAGTTATAACCAGTGAGCGACTCCAAAACCGACAGCGCGATCGCTATTGCCTAACTCATGAGCTAGTTTTAAAACGGCTTTACGTCCAATATTGGTTTCAAATACCGAAGAAAACACTATATCCAAAGATTTTTGAGTACAGAAATCACGAAGACGACTAGGATATCCTGCGATCGCAGCTTTAATCACAAATACTCCTCTCCATCCCCTTTGATAGCAAGCTTCTAGTTGTTTGAGATTAGCAACGGACTCATCTAAAGCTAGGGAAGTTTTATAATCTTCTTGCAGCACTAGCATCTCAGATAATTGTTTTGGAGGAAGAGGCTGTTCAATAAATTCGATCATGGGATAATTATCTGCTACTGTGAGCCAGTTTTTAGCCTCCGATAAGTTTAGCCCCCCATTAGCGTCTAATCTAAGTTTGCTGTTAGGAGATAATTTTTGCAGAAGTTGTTTTAAAATAACTATTTCTTCTTTAAGAGGATATACTCCAATCTTCCATTTAAAAGTAGATGCAGATATAGATTGGAAGTCTTGGTCTAATACTTTATTTCCTGCTGGCAATAAATGACAATATTCTAAGGGTGGATTTGATTGTGAAACATTTTTAGATTCAGAAGCAACAAAACTGTCCTCCTCTCCTTGTCTCCCTTGTCTCCTTGTCTCCCTTGTCCCCCTTGTCCCCTCAGTCAATTCCACTAAGGCTGACTCAAAAGCAAACTGACAACAGGGAAAGCGATCGCAAATATTGCTAATATCTTCTACAGTGATAGTATTGCCCAACTGCTGACAAAATTTTTGTGCCTCTAATAATGTTTCTGAGCCAAACCAGGGAATAGGAGCGATTTCTCCTTTGCCGATTTTACCTTCACTATTTTGAATAGTAATAATAATACCCTCACGCACTCGCCAGATACCGTGACTTGTGTGTAAGGGTTGAAGGAAATTACGTTGATAAAGCTGGAATTTAAATTTATACTTCCCATCTATCATGGAAAAAAATGATAAATGTTCAATGTTTAGTGAGTTAACCTAATACCTAAGAATAAGTCATAAAGGAAACTCCAGAAGTTTTTACCTTCTAACAAGCCCAAGGATTGATCGCACCCTTTGGCATCTAATAAGGGCTTAGTAGCATAGTAGGCTGGTTGATAGCGATACCAGGGAATAGAGGGCCAAAGATGATGAACTAGATGATAATTTTGCCCTAAAATTAGCAAATTTAGTACAGCACCAGGATAAACTCTAGCATTTTTCCAGCGATCGCGTTCTTTAAAAGGGCGATGGGGTAAGTAGTCAAAGAATAATCCTAAAGCAATTCCTACTACCAAAGCAGGAACAAACCAAAAATTCATAATATATTCAATAAAATCATATTTAATACCCAAAAAAATAATCACTCCTACAAACGAACGACTTAAAAACCACTCTAGTAACTCATATTTGCGCCACAAACGCCTTTTAAAGAAGAAAATTTCATGATAAAAGAAACGGGCTGCAATCATCCATAAAGGACCACCTGTAGAAACAAAGTGATCAGGATCATTATCAGGATCGTTAACATGGGCGTGATGTTGCAAATGGACTCTAGTAAATACTGGGAATGCGAATCCTAGCATTAAGGCACTAGTATGTCCTAAAACTGCATTAATAATCCGATTACTATGAGCACTGTTATGGGATGCGTCATGGATGACAGTCCCTGATAAATGTAGTGCAACAATATTAACGATGAAACAGTACCACAGGGGAAAGTGTCCCCAAAAGTAACCAAATACGGAGGAAGCGATCAGCATCAGAGCCACTATAGTCATCCAAACATTGGGATTTAAGCCTCCATGAGGCTTGAGGTACTCTTTTGGCACTGTTCGCAGTGTCTGAGCCGACTGCATCTTTGTTTTTGCTCCTTATCTCTATATACATACCTTTCCTTGGGTAGTTTACACTACATTTCAGGTGGGGTAAAGATTTGTAACGCTATCTAATCTTAGATATAAAAAGTAAAAAATTAAGATACTGTTAATATTTACTGTTGTTTTTTACATTTGAGTTAAGTATTTCTGATAACCCAAATCGTCCAATTGGTCTTGTTTATCGCTTACCATTTGCGCTAGTTTTTGACGATATTCTTTCACTTTTTGTAATATTTCCCTATTGTGAGAGCCTAATATTTGTATTGCTAATAAACCAGCATTTTGGGCATTGCCAATGGCAACAGTAGCAACGGGAATACCTCTAGGCATTTGTACAATAGAATAGAGAGAATCAATTCCTTGCAAATTTCTAGTGACAACCGGCACTCCAATCACAGGTAAGGGGGTTAAAGATGCTACCATCCCTGGCAAGTGGGCTGCACCACCAGCCCCGGCAATAATGACTTTAATCCCTCTTGTATCCGCATTTTGAGCATAACTCGCCATCCTTTCTGGGGTACGATGGGCAGAAAGAATCTTTACTTCATAATTAATCTCAAATTCTTCACATACTGCAATCGCAGCTTGCATGGTAGGTAAATCAGAATCGCTACCCATAATAATCCCAATCACAGGTTTCGTTTCACTCATAAGTTTTTCAATGAAAGATCAAACACTAATAGCTAATTCTCGCTTATCAGGACAAGAGGGGCTACAGCAAATATTAATTCATAATCATACTATTATTGCGACTGCACCAGACTTACCCATAAACTCTCATACTTATGTGATAGATGTAGAAGGAGATATAGTTTCCTTGGGAGGAATAGATTTACAAATTAATGGCGCATTAGGATTAGCTTTTCCCGATCTCACCAGTCAGGATAGGGGAAAGTTAACAGAGATTGGGAGTTTTTTATGGCAACAAGGGATAGATGGTTATCTCCCCACGATTGTTACTACTTCCATTGACAAAATACAACAGTCTCTCGCTGTGATAGCAGAATACATGACTCAGGAGTCTCTTAACACTCCTACGGCAAAAATCTTAGGGGTGCATTTAGAAGGACCCTTTTTAGCCTATGACAAGCGAGGAGCGCACCCAGCAGAATATTTATTACCCTTAACTATCGAGAAAGTAAAACAAGTCTTGGGAGACTATACATCCATCGTCAAAATCATTACCCTAGCTCCCGAATTAGACCCCACAGGAGACACTATATCTTATTTACATTCTCAGAAAATCATTGTCAGTTTAGGACATTCCTTAGCTACAGCAGAGCAAGCAAAAACCGCCTTCCAACAAGGTGCATCTATGGTAACTCATAGTTTTAATGCCATGCCCAGCTTACATCATCGTCAACCAGGTTTATTAGGGGCAGGGATAGTTAACCCTAAAGTTATGTGTGGCTTAATTGCTGATGGGAATCATGTTTGTCCCGAAATGATCCATATATTATTGAGAGCCAGTAACTATAGTCAGGGCATATTTCTAGTCAGTGATGCTCTAGCACCTCTAGGTTTGGCAGATGGAATTTATCCTTGGGATAGTAGGACTATTGAAATAACTAACGGCACAGCCAGACTAAATGATGGTACATTAGCAGGAACGACTTTACCTTTATTAGTGGGAGTAAAAAATTTAGTAGAATGGGGTATTTGTGATGTGGAAAATGCAATCTCATTAGCAACTATATCTCCCAGAAAAGCAATGGGATTTTCTAATACCCTAGTAGGACAGCCAGCAAATTTACTCCGTTGGCATTGGG
>JASJDB010000139.1 GCA_030065315.1 Xenococcaceae cyanobacterium MO_167.B52
AGACGAATCAAAGATTACTAAAACCTTAGAAAAATACACCGCCAACTTGACAAAATCAGAAGGAGAAACTCCGCCAGTTTTAGCTTTTACTTAACCAGAGTTTAAAAACCCAAATCTGCTTTAGCGATTTCCGCAGCAGCAAAAACTACTTCGTCTGTTTCATCACCCCAATCACAACAGCCCAGTTCCTGATAAAATTGACTATCATAGGCGCGAGTCCTCACGACTACTGGCATTGGTACGGAATGACCCAATAGTAAAGCCTGTTGTTTAGAGTCTAATTTAGCTAAAACTGAACGCAAACCAGTAGCACCAGCAACTCCTGTAAAAATAGCATCAATGTCTTTTTCGTCATTGAGCAGACAAGTAACTCTAGTGCCAACTTGGGACATTACTTCATTATCAATCCCTGAAGGACGTTGATCTACTACTAATAGAGTTACAAAATACTTTCGCATTTCTCTCGCGATAGTGCCAAAGATAGTTTGATGAACAATACTAGAATCTAAAAATCGATGAGCTTCTTCAATAGTAATTACTAATTGTCGCGGACGGTCTAGGGGGTTTTTGGACTGCAAAAAACGATCTGCTTTCTTAACATAACTAGCATGGATGCGTCGGGTAATCATGTTAGTCGCCAGCATATAAGAAAGCATATTAGACTGAGAACCGAATTCAATGATAATGTGCTTCCCTGCATCAAGAGCCTGTAGAATATGATCGATATAGTTATGGGGACAAGCAGAACGAATATATTTTAAGCTTTCCATCCGTAACAATTTACGCTGCAATGCCATAATTGACCCTTGGTGTCCTTGTTTCTCTTCACAAAAAATCTTGATGTCTTCATTGGTCATATTAAGTAAGCGCATAATCCAAGATTTGCCATATTCATTACAGAGAATATTGGCATTATCCACAGCAGCATCAGAAAGACCTAATTCTTTGGCTACTAATTTCAAATCTTCTATTTCAATTTGGTCATAGCTTAAATACATCTCTTGGGCATCTCTGACTCCTCTTCTTTTAGTAGATTCAGGATCGAGGGTATATATTTCCACTTGTCCAGGAAATAGTTGTTTTAATCCTTTTACTGTACTAACTTGTTTGCCTTCTTTCATCGCTTCCCAACCATATTCTGAGTGCATATCAAACATCAGATTAACGGCTGCTTCTTTACGAATAATCCCCGAAATCAACAAGCGAGTGAGAAATGATTTTCCTGTTCCCGATTTACCAAAAATGCCGTTACTTCTTTCCACAAAACGGTCTAAATCAATACAGATTGGAACTTCCATATCCAAAGGTTGACCAATAGAAAAATTACGACGATGGGGGTCATCTTCCCAGCCAAAAACAGAACGAAAATCCCTTTCTGTGGCTTCATAAACTTGGGAAAAGTGGGCTGGAATGGTTTTTACTGGGAGTAATTCTAATTCGGTACTGGTTTCTTCTGCTAAAGCGGGCAACTTGCTGCTTATTTCCTGGGGGGAAAGTCTTTCCTTTCTTTCATCTTCCGTAGCAGTAGGAGTAAACATCAGCATAGGTGCCAACTCAATTGTTCCATAAGTGCCACTTCCTGCCAGAACATCCTGTAAAAAAATATCCTCTATGGCAGGAGGATTGGCTAAAATGCGATCGCTGGATGCTCCTAAAGCTACATCTGTGAGCAGACAAAAAAAGCGGGATCTTCTGCCTTGAACCACCAAAAACTTACCCACTCGCATATCTTCTACAGAAATATCAGGGTGTAATCTAACTTCTAATCCTTTAGTTAGAGAACCTTGAATTACTGAGCCTAAGGGTATATTTGAGTTCATGAATGTTTTTACCACTCTCTTGAGAAATATATTTTAGACAGACAAATTACTATTAGCTAAGAAATCTTAGTTGCGCCTCAATTTCTTATAACTAATATATACGTACAAAGGTTAGATGGGATAGGGATCCCCTCATAAAGCGATATTTTCTAAGTTTTTAACCAAGAGTGAGCTATTTTTTGGGTTCTACACCCAATGATCATTAAGGCAGTTTCAGTATAATTACATTCGTATAACCTCTGATTAGTTTAGGTTTAATATCTGGAAAATTCCCCACTTGTGGTTGAAAAGCTCATGGTTGTGATCTCGATCACACGACAATTACTGATTTCGGAATAGGATCACGGTGTAATTACGTAGACCCAATCTTGAATAAATGTAAAGATTATGATGTAATTATTCTTAGCAATTGCCCTAATCAGTTTTGCCTATGTCAAAAATAACCTCTTAAAAAACTAGATATCCGATGTGAGATATTAGCATCAAATTTAATAAATCAGTTAAACAACCTTACCGTATCAATCAGACCCTATTGTCTCCACTAAATAATCTAATCAAGATTATATTTTGTCTCAATCAAATTCTCTAATTTCTCAAGCAATTATTAAATTACTTCTTAGGCTGAAAATTATTCTAAGCCTGATCCCAAGGAATCTTTGAATCCAAGAGCTTTCCTGTTTCCTTAACTTTTTGTTCCTAGTTTGTTACTTTTGATTAGTTAATCTAACCCTAACTTAAACAAAAGAATACAAGCGTAGTCATTAACCTTAATTCAAATTCTCAGGCTACACACCGTATCGCCCTTATTGTAATTTATAATCAGCGGTTTATTTGAGAAACTCCGAGGAACTCCTAAGTTACCAAAAGAGTCTTGAGATAGACCTTAACTCTAAATAAAGATAAATAATCGCCCTTGAACATACTACCAATCTAGTTTTTTGTCAAGGTTTAGCTAACTCAGTATATTTAAACAATTAAAAAACATCTTTTCCAGCAACTCGATGAATATTAAAGCTTCCCAAACCTCTTCTAAAAAACTACCAGGTGGTATTAACAACCAAACCATGAAAGAATTTGATCAATCAGCTCAGGCTGAGTTATTTTCCAATCTCAAACAAGTCCGATTTAGTGGTCAGCTCGTTCTAAAAGAACCTAAAGGGGATAGCTGGACTGTATATGTTCACCTAGGTTATGTTCTATATGCTACTGGGGGAATTCACCCAGTCAAGAGATGGTATAGAAACCTAAGAATATTTTTACCTGAGCATACTGGTGAAATTTCCCAGTGGGAATCGGAAATTTCGGGAACCGCTGTAGGGGAATATAACAGATGTTGGCAATATGAACTACTATGCTCCTGGGTAAAACAAGGTAAGATTACTAGAGAACAAGCAACTAAAATTGTTTGGGCAAACTTGCTGGAAGTTTGGTTCGATCTAACACAAAAACCAGATGTTACCTATGAACTCATCCAAGCTCAATCTTCTTCCGAAGGAATCGTTTTACTTGATGGAAATCGCTTAGTTGCAGAGGTCGCAAGGAAAAAAGCTGCTTGGGATAAAGCAAGACTATCAGACTATAGCCCCAATCAAGCTCCGATAATTAGGGATATAGAGCAACTGCAAGAACGGACTTCTCCCACAGTATTCCAAATGCTCAGTCAAATGATCAATGGTCAAAAAACCTTGAGAGATATGGCGTTAGAAATGAAGCGGGAACTGCCAACAGTCATTAACTTTTTACTACCCTATGTTCAATCAGGATTGGTAGAGCTTGGTGATATTCCAGACCAACCTGCTCCCCTTCTTGCTGCATCTGCTACTTCTAACGATGTTCATAAGCCCCTAATTGCTTGTGTAGATGATAGTCCTCTAATTAGCCAGTCTCTAGAGAAATTCCTCTCTAAAGCTGGTTACAGATT
Source organism: Xenococcaceae cyanobacterium MO_167.B52 (assembly GCA_030065315.1). Lineage (GTDB taxonomy): Bacteria > Cyanobacteriota > Cyanobacteriia > Cyanobacteriales > Xenococcaceae > JASJCP01. The sequence goes on from JASJDB010000139.1 coordinate 3,742, forward strand.
TGTAGGAATTAACGACCCTCTTAGAGCATTTAGCGTTTTATTAGCTCTCAAGCCAGACCTAATTTTCCTCGATTTAATGATGCCAAATACCAACGGCTATGAAGTTTGTGAGAAACTACGTCGCATTCCTCTATTTCGGAATACTCCCATCGTAATTTTGACAGGAAATGATGGGGTAATCGACCGAGTTAGAACCAAAATGGTTGGTGCAACAGATTTCTTAAGCAAAGCCAAGGTAGATGGAGGAGCAGTACTAGACGTGCTAGAAAAGCATCTGAGACATTGTACTCTTAGTCAGTTACATATGAGCCAGTCTTCTGGTAATAGTAACGGTCAAAGAATTGCTTAACCCCAGATCAAAGGAACATTAAAACAAATTATCTGGCTGCCATATCCATAACTTAATTACAAGCTTTTAACAGCCATATAATATCCCCTTTATAATCCCTAGTCTATTAAAAAAAAAATGTGTTCTGACAAGCTTCGCCATCTCCATTATGAGTACCTGGATTTTTGATAGGTACCTGAGACTTTATAAAGTCCTTGAGACTCAATCCTAGGTAATGGTGGGTTAAAAAGCCTTTTAAGGTTTAGTCAGCCTTCTCAACCAAGTAAGGGAGTAATTGTTCAGTCAACACCTTGCATAGTTTATCTACTGTTGAATTTTGTTAGTTTATTGATGAGGAAAAGTAATGAGTACAGTACTGATTGTTGAAGATAGTTTGGTAGAAAGAAAAGCGCTCACCATGAGTTTGAATCGGGGAGGGTTCGAAGTACTAACAGCCAAGAGCGGGGAAGAGGCTAAAGAAAAAATTAGTACTTGCCAGCCTGATGTAATTATTCTTGATGTAATGCTGCCAGGGAGCAGTGGCTTTGAAATCTGTCGTCAGTTTAAAGCTGACCCAGAAACTAATAAAATTCCCGTGGTTTTTTGCTCTAGTAAGGGAACAGAATTAGACAAGTTTTGGGGACTCAAACAAGGGGCTTCAGCTTATCTTACTAAACCCTTTATCTCTGATGAATTAATCCAAGTCATCAATGACTTGATTAAAAGTAAAGTCTAAATATTTTTTGAGGATAGATATGTAATATGGTATCTGATTTTTTGTCAGCCCCTAATGTGGAACCCCAATCTCTCAACTCGACTAGTATCCAAGTAATGGAGCAATTTTTGCAATTACAATTTGCTTCAAACATGGTCACTTTATTACCAACTGAACATCTTACTGAGGTAATAACTATATCTCCAGAACAGATTATGCCTATGCCCCATATGTCTCCTTGGATGATGGGAACTTATAATTGGCGTGGTGAAATTCTGTGGCTAGTTGATGTCGGCTGTTTAATTGGGCTTACTCCTTTGTATCAGCAAGTGATTCCTGCCTATACAGCAGCAGTATTACAGTTTCCGCCTCCTGCTAATGCCTTCAACAATGATACAGGCATTCAGATAGTAGGATTAGTTTTTAATCAGGTAGGAAATATCGAGCGTTGTGACCCAAATTTAATTGGAGCTTCTTCTATCTCTGGAAGTAACTCGCAATTAGAAACGTTTTTAAGGGGTTATTGGGTTAAATCCGAGGAAGAAATTATGCCAGTTTTAAACCCAGATATACTTTGGCAAAAGATATCCCAGTCTTAGAGATTTACTTAAATATTTAATATAGCTAAAAAATTCTATAGTTAATTTGGATTTATTATAATGATTACTAATTTTCTTGAGTCAGATTTATCGGATTCCCCTAACAATAATAATTCTCCCAACGATGATGATCAGACTTCTGAATCTACTTCTACTAAAAGTTTGCCTCCATCATCACAAGTTAAAAGTAACTCCTTAAAAGAGCGGGTAAAGGATTACTGGAAACGATTGAGTTTAAAGCGCAAAGCAACTTTTTTAGCGGTGGCTATTGGAGTGACCCCGATAGTTGCAGTGGGCGGAATTGCCCACAATTTTGCTGCTAAATCGATGATGCGACAGATTATTACAGATCAAGAAAGTCGCACTTTCGATATTCGTCAAAAAGTTAGTCTCTTCACTAATCACGTTATCAGTGATGCCAACACCATAGCTAATTCACCTTTTCTGGCATCTCCCAAACTAAGAAATATAACTTCAGTACAACAGAAAGTAGCATTACTGAATAATTTCATAGATGAACATCCTCAGCAAAGATACAACAGTATCGCTGTGTTTGACTTGCAAGGGAAATTACTATTTCAGTCTAAATCAACTCATCCTCTTGACCCGAGCGAGAATTATAGCAATCGTCACTACTTTCAACGCGCAATTGCTAAAAAATCGGCTGCGGTTAATGATCCTGAAATTCATACCTCGTCAGGCAGACACAATATGGATGTAGCTGTGCCGATTATAGAAAAAGGAACGGGTCAAATGCTTGGGGTTGTTTCTATGAGAATGCCCCTTGCCCATTGGAGACAAATATTTCAGTATATCCAGGCTGAAGGTTGGGAATATAGATTAATTGATACAGAAGGATATATTTTTGATTCTGATGAAGCCCATCATATTGGTCGAGTATCGGGAGTTGACTTAGACGGATTGCCTCAACTAGAAGCCAAAATCAGGTCTCAGGAAAAAGGCAATATTCATAACTTGGCTCTAACTACAGTTACCTATGACCAAGATGACGAAGAACAGGTGCTAGTGACTCTGGCCTCAATTCCTGGGATAGAAGGACTACCGCTCCCTGGATGGCAGATTGTCCTATCTCGTCCTGTAGCAGAAGCTTTTGTTTCCTTAAAAGAACTGCGTTTAACTTTATTGTTAGGTACTGGTGCTGCTGCATTATTGGTAGGTGCGACCGCAGCATTTATTACCAATCGAGCCATTCTGCCAATTTTAAAAGCAACTGAAGCAGTAAAAAGAATTGGTCGAGGAGAACTCAATACCCATCTAGAAGTGGAGGGAGAAGATGAATTAGCCCTGTTGGGCAATAACATCAATAAAATGGCACAACAACTCAAAGCTCTTGTTGGGTATAAAGAAGCAGAAGCAGAACGTTCTCAGAAAGTTAAAGACCTTACCCTGAAGCTTTCAAGAACAGTTAATTCAGAAGAAGTATTTCAGATTGCGGTAGAAGAAATTCTCACTACCTTAGAAGCGGATCGAGTTTTAGTTTATTCTCTTGACCAAAATGGTCAGGGCAAAATTATTGCTGAAGCTGTGGTTGACAGTTGGTCTAGCCTAAGGAAAATAGAAACAACTCAACTGGAGTATCTTCATGAATATATAGGTAATAATCAGTATCAATTTGGGAAAGTACGGGCAATTCCCAATGTTTATCAAGCTAATACCAATATTGGGATAAGTCAAATTGAACAACTAGAAGCTTTTTCTGTGAAAGCTGAACTAATCGCTCCCTTATCCACAGGCACAAAATTCCAAGGCTTACTAGTAGTTCATCAATGTACTCAGCCTCGTAAATGGCAGCAGTCAGAAATTGACTTTTTAACTCAGATTACCTCTCAAATCAGTTTGGGTTGGGAAAGAACAAACATTTTACAACAGCAAAAATCTGCTCAAGAACAATTGCAACAAAGAGCTTTAGAGTTGTTGATGGAAGTAGAACCCATTAGCCAAGGAGACCTGACTACTAGAGCTACGGTAACCGAAGATGAAATCGGGACTTTAGCAGATTCTTATAATTCGACTGTAGAGAATTTGCGCCAGATTGTCACTCAGGTACAAAAGTCAGTTACTCAGATAGCTGCTGCTATCAATAACAATGAGGGTTCTGCTCAAGCATTATCAGAAAGAGCTGCTCAACAGTCACAAGCGATCGCGTCTGCCCTGAATCAAATTCAAAACATGGCAGCATCAATTAACACTATTGCTACTAACGCAGAACAAGCTAAAACCACTTTCCAGGAAGTGCTAGAAACTGTGGCAACTGGAGATATGACAATGGATCGTACCGTAGCTGGAATTCTCGCCATCCGTGAAACAGTTGCTGAAACAGCCAAAAAAGTTAAACGCTTAGGGGAATCTTCTCAGAAAATTTCTAAGGTGGTGAATTTGATTAGTAGCTTTGCTGCCCAAACCAACCTGTTGGCTCTCAATGCTTCTCTAGAAGCTTCCCGCGCTGGAACAGATGGGCATAACTTTGCCAGAGTAGCGGAAGAAATTCGAGCTTTGGCTCAACAGTCGGCAGAGGCAACTACTGAAATTGAAAAGATCGTAGCCAGTATTCAATTAGATACCCGAGAAGTAGTTAGAGCTATGGAAGAAGGAACAGAACGGGTTGTCATTGGTAGTAAATTAGTTGATGAAACTCGCCATAGTCTAAATCAAGTTGCTAGTTCCAGTAAACAAGTAAACAGTAGGATTACGGCAATTGCTCAGGAAACAATTGAGCAGTCTCAAGCCAGTCAGGGAATTACTAAAACGATCGCTGAAGTTGCCAAAATGGCAACCACAACCTCAACCGATGCTGCCCAAGTATCTGCTTCTACTAAGGAATTAAATGCGGTAGCTGAAAGCTTACAAGCCAGTGTCAGTCAATTCAAAGTGTAAGCACAAGCAGCAAATTTAACCCCAAGGAAAATATATAACAATACTTTTTTATCTGGTGGAACAAAAACTATGATTGACCGAGAAATTCGCGAACAGACTTATCAATTCTTCCTCGAAGAAGCTCCAGAGCTTTTACAGATACTTGAAATCAACTTACTCAATTTAAGAGAAGAGCGGGATTCTGGTATACTCCATGAAATAATGCGGGCTGCTCATTCTATCAAAGGTGGTGCAGCAACTGTAGGACTAGAAGTAATTAAAGAAATAGCCCATCGTCTAGAAAGTATCTTTAGAGCTCTTTTCAGTGACACAGTAGAATTAGACACGGAATTAGAAAGTTTATTGCTCCAAGCCTACGATTGTTTGAGAGAGCCTCTACAACAGCAGATTGCGGAAGGGAGTTTCGATGAAGAATTGGCTTTGATTAATGCTGATGCTATTTATACTAAAATCGAAGCTATATTAGGAGATGCTCTCCAAGAAGGAGATCTATATCTCCCAAGCTCCAACGACATGGGAGTAGATATGGTTGCTTCTATTTTTGAAGTAGATGTAACCGAAGGCATAGAAAGATTAGCTATGGTTATGGCTAATCCCAAAAGCTACCAAGTGGCAACAGAATTAAAAACTCAAACTGAAATTTTTGCTGGATTCTCTGAAATTTTAGATTTGCCAGGATTTAGAGAAATTAGCCAAACCGTTCTTGAGAAGCTAAATAGCCATCCTGATCAAGCTTTAGAAATTCTCCCTTTAGCCATAGCAGATTTCCAAAGTGCTAAAGAAGCTGTTATGGCAGGCGATCGCTCTCAAGGAGGCACTCTTTCTGATACTTTACGACAATTTGGTCAAGAAACTGAATCAGAACCAGTTAATGATGCTGCTACAGCATCTGAAAGCTTAGAATTAGCGACACCCGAAACTTTAGAGCTGGCGACACCTGAAAGTCTAGAATTAGCAACACCTGAAACTTTAGAACTGACAACACCTGAAAGCTCAGAATCGGTCACGCCCGAAACCCCCTCTTCTTCAGGAGATATAGGACATTCTCTGGACGATTTAGAGTTATTATTATCCGAATCCGAGTCTTCAGAAAGTCTGGAAGTTCCCCTAGATGCAGTAGTAGCAATCCCAGAACCAGAACCAGAACCAATTAAGACCACAGAAATAGCAGCAAAAACTACTACATCCTCTCCATTACCCAAAAAACCTGCTGTCGAAAGCAGTGCCATTCAGAAAACTTCTACTCCTCGTGTTCCTGCCAAAACTAGTCCTACTAGTAACTTAAAAGTAAGAGTTGATTTGGATCGCCTTGAGAGAATGAACAATCTGGTAGGAGAACTAGTTATTAACCGTAACAGTTTAATACTACAACACGAACAACTTAGAAGAATTTGGCGCAAAGTCCAGCAGAGATTAGACCAATTTCAGCACTTAACTGGTCAATTTCAAAAACTATCCGACCAAATGATTGTGAATCCAATCAATTCTCAGATCAATCCTCAACAATCCAGATCTATTACCAAATCTGAAGCCTCTCAATCAAAATTAGAATACACCCAGGATTTGTCAAATTTTGACTCCCTAGAAATGGATCGCTATAGCAATATGCACTCCTCAATACAGGGAGTAGTAGAAGAAATGATGCAGTTGGAAGAGGTGGTTGAAGATGTGGCTCTTCTAACGAGGCAATCGGAACAAACAATTAAGCAACAGCAAGAAACTCTGACAGAATTGCGGGATGAGTTGATGTGGGCGCGGATGTTGCCTCTGGAAACAGTACTTAACCAATTCCCTCGTGGCTTACGAGATTTGTCTCTCAAATACAACAAACCCGTTAACTTGAAAATGAGAGGCACAGAAGTTTTAGTAGATAAAGGGATTTTGGAAAAACTCTACGATCCTTTACTACACCTAATCCGTAATGCTTTCGATCATGGCATAGAATCCCCAGAAGTCAGACTTGCCCAGGGCAAACCCGAAGCAGGCAATATTGAAATTCGGGCTGCTCACCGAGGGAATCGTACTGTAATTGAAATCCGTGATGATGGAGCAGGCTTAAATTTGGATAAAATCGCACAAAGAGCCATTGATCGAGGTTGGTTATCAGTCTCCCAATTAGCAGGAAGTAATAAAGAACAGTTATTAGACTTTATTTTTGAACCAGGATTTTCGACACGGGATCAAGTTAGTGAACTTTCTGGAAGAGGAGTAGGATTAGATGTTGTCCGAGCCCAGTTACAATCAGTCAAAGGAACAGTCAAAGTAACTTCTACTCCAGGAGAAGGAACTACTTTTACTCTCAGTCTTCCCCTAACTTTAACAGTCGCTAAACTGTTAATTTGCTCAGTAGATACCACTTTAGTAGCTCTCCCCGCTGCTAGTGTTGAAGAAGTGGTGTTTCCCAAAGCCAAGCAAACCAAGCAGTTAGGAGAACAAAAAGTGTTGTCTTGGCGAGATGAATTGCTGCCAGTTTATCGATTGACAGATTTATTAGAATATCGCTATCCCATCTCAATT
>JASJDB010000140.1 GCA_030065315.1 Xenococcaceae cyanobacterium MO_167.B52
CTAAATAATGACGAATTAACAGTCAGAATTCGCGAAGATAATGGAGCTATTGATCTTGTTCGTTTTGGAGGCAGTAATTTTTACGATCCAGGTACTCCTGTCTCTGATTTTGGATTACAAGTAGGAACTGAAATAGACACTTTTCTTCTCAACACAACAACGGGTGGGGAAGGTCAACCTGTTAGTGTTATCGCAGGGGATGATGGTTCATCAGTAATCGTTACAGGAACTTATACCGAGGGAGGAGCGAACGTAGATTTTACTCGCACCTATTCCTTAATAGATGGCTTTAATGCTTTGAAAGTTACTACAGAATTTACCAATAATGGCTCTGATCTGACTCTAAGTTACTTTGATACTTTTGATCCAGATCAAGGGATAGATCAAGGAACACGTTTTGCTACTTTTAATGATGTCTTAACTCTCAGTAATGATGGAGAAGTAGCAACAGTTGGTAGAGCATCAGAAAGAGGTGGTTTAACAGTATTTACTGGCTCTTTTGATCCAGAAGTAACTGTTGGTGCTGGTAGACCATTTCAGATTGATAGCGGTTTGAGTTTAAACGATTTCTTTGCTTCTCCTTTTGATGGAGATGGAACAATAGCAGATGAAGGACTTCATGTAGGTATTCGCTTTGACCTGGAGGCAGGAGAAACCCAAACTTTTGAGTATATTCAAGGCTATGGAGAAAGTGTTCTAGAAGCAAAAATACAATTTCTAACTATAGAAGCAGTACAAGGTACAGATGGCGATGATACCTTTGATGGAACTCCAGAAATCGATGTCATTGAAGCACTAGCTGGAGATGACCTGATTCGTGGACTAGCAGGAGATGATAGCCTACTAGGTGGAGATGGTAAAGATACCCTCAGAGGTAATGCTGGTGATGATGTTCTAGAAGGAGAACAAGGTTTTGATTTACTTCTCGGAGATTTAGGTAACGATACTTTAATTGGCGGTTTAGGTAGCGATACTCTCAGAGGAGGTGCTAATGATGACTTGTTACAAGGTAACTCTGGTTTCGACCTCCTTTCAGGCAATAACGGCAACGACACTTTAATTGGCGGAAATGGTAATGACAAATTAAGAGGAGATGGCGGTAATGACCGCCTAGAAGGAGGACTTGGAAACGATAATCTCTTTGGTGGTGCTGGTGCAGATTTATTCGTCCTCAAAACAGGTGAAGGAAATGATGTAATTTCTGACTACTTTGATGGAGTAGATCGATTTGTGTTAGGTGGAGGTTTACAGTTTAACGAGCTAACAATAGTTCAAAACGTCACTAATACTCAGATTCAAATAACTGCAACCAATGAGGTCTTAGCTACTCTTAATTCGGTAACAGCTAATTTCCTCAATGCTGACGATTTTATTCTCGAAAGTTAATCGATTTGAGCAGTTTCAGACTGCTCTTTAACCTGGATTTCTCACAAACTTTACGATTTCGCTTAGTGACATTCTTTCACAGCCTATATCAAGATATTTGTGAGAAATGCCGGTAATAATTTAATTAATTGACGACTCACATCGCTCTCAATTCACAGTTTAAAAAGAGAGCTTGGACTGATTTTGCTTTAAGTCTTGTTAACGGTACTTAAACAATTGGTACAAGCAAAATAAGATATATTGCTTTTGATAGTTAAGTTTCACGTTCTTATTTTAGGTGATCGCCATCATGAAAGAAACTACTCCCGCAGCTATGCCTCCCTCCTTCGATAGATGGTGTAAAAAGTTTGATGATTTATTAAGAACCAATCGATCTGGATTATCAGTACCAATAATGGAAATTAATTCTGTTGTTTGGCTCAAAATTTCATTCTCCACACAAAACTAGAGAAATTCTTTCACTCCTCAGCTTAACGAATCTTTTTGACTATTTATCTGATTTTTTCAATCTTTTTAACTCTTGACTACTTAACTCCCAAAACCTCGAAAATCCTCCTCATATCATTTCCCTTTAAGTTTGCTATAGATGATTTACACGAAGACAAGGGGGACAAGGGGGACAAGGGAGGCGAGGAAGATTAATAGGCAGCATATTGAAAGTGATTTGATATCACTGAAACTTTTTTTCCATTTATTCTCTCTCTATCTTCGGCACTAACCGCTCAGAAATATAACCACTCTTATTAACAGCGCGATCGCAAAATTGGCAAGATTGGAACTGTGGTCATTACTTTGTTTAACCTGATATTTGGGGTTAATCCAAAGTCGAGCTATCTGTAGAACCTGCCATTTATTAGGCAAAAGATAAAATCGGCATTATAGATTTTTCAACCCGAGTTTGTCACCTTCGATACCCTATCCTTACAAAAGAAGCCATAGAAATTAATATCTTGTTATATCAATTTTCTGTAAAGCTTTATATTTGTCTTTGAAATGACCTCATTTGATTTAACTTCATAGAAGTTTGATTTAGAGTACATATTTAGGGACAAACAACAGTTATTGGTTAGTCAGTGTTCCAACATCTTTCAGCTTGCCTGAAATTTTTTTATACCATTACAAAAAAATTATTATTGACAAAATTTAGGTGAGGATTGATTCTAATTTATTCAGTTTTAAGCTACTAAGTTAACTCCTTAATTGTGCAAACTTTATGGTGTTTTAGAGCTGGAGAAAATTATTGAATACCGCAACCTATTAAAGACAATTTAATTGATTTATTTAACGGACATGGGGTAGCTAGTTAAACCCATAGCAGCTCCTATCTATACCTTATTTGCCAAATGGGATCATCTTATCTTTTATGTACCAATGAAACTTTTAACCACACCTCCCATATTATCTTTAATTACTATCTCGACCCAAATCTTTAAAAGAGGTTTACTAGCTCCAAAAAAGCGATTATTACTCACTTATTTAATCGCGATGATTGGTATTTTAGGGACTTCAGGAATATCTTTATACTTTTTTCTTATTAAAAATCTTAATCAGCAGTTAGATAAAGAGTTGCTCACTTTAGTGCAAGCAGCAGCTCCCAGTCTAGATATAATTAAACTTGAGGGCAGTAAACATTTAGATAGAGAAGTTCCTTGGCGCAACCTGTTCTCTCAACAAGAGTACAGTCTGGAATGGTATGATCCAGAAGGAAATCTTCTAGCTAGGGAAGGTAATCAGTTTCCTAATTCTCCTTTATTCAAAACAGTTAAACCTTCACAATTTGACCAAGAATTCTCAGTGTTTCAACGTCTGGGCAAGATGCAGACTGTGACCATTTCTGTATATGCTGATAACCCAGATGGAATAGATCCGATTTTAGAGGGTTATATTAGAGCAAGTGAATCTACTTACGAAATCGAAGCTATTATTAGTAAGTTTCGATTGGGTTTAAGTTTGGGTGGATTTACAGCTATTTTATTGGTGGGGGTTGGTAGTATTTACTTTACTCAAGAGGCTCTTACTCCGATGGTACAAGGCGTTAATCGGATCAAGAGAATCACCTCCGATGTTTCTCATCATTTACGTACGCCTTTAACCAGAATTAGTATTGCTACGGAAATTTTGCTCAGTAAAAAGGACAAAATTCAACCTGATGAAGTCAAGAAACTCAATATAATTAATACCTCTGCTGATCAACTCAAAAGATTAGTTGAGGAAGTCCTGTTTTTAGTTCGTACCGACATTACATCTAATCCCAAAGAGCGTGTATCTCTAAAACCATTGTTACAGAATATGATTGAACAGTTTGAAATGGTGGCTCAGACTAAAGGTATTGATTTTCGGACTCAATTATCAAGTCGAGTTTTCATTATCGGAGATAGTGTTAAATTAACCCGTCTATTTACCAACTTACTCGAAAACGCTTTTCAGTATACTGAGGAAGGAGGACAAGTTTTCTTTTCAATGCGACTGTCTCAATGCAATGTGGTTATCTCGATTCAGGATACTGGGATGGGAATTGAGACTAGAGATTTGCCATTTATTTTCCAAGGATTTTGGCGCAGTGAAATGGCACAAAATGTTTATCCAGAGGGTTTTGGCTTAGGGCTGACCATTGCTTATGCGATTGTACAACAGCACAAAGGAAAAATTATTGTTGACAGTCATGGCAAGGCTGGTACATCCATTAAAGTAAAGCTTCCTTTAGCATGATTGATTTAATACTATCCAAGTGTAGCTAAAACCTAAGAGCTGATGGCATCCCAAGCACAGAGAGTTTTAATGGAGAATTAATTTTGAATTAATAATTTTAAAATTCTGCATTTAAAGGTGTTCTAGGGAAGGGAATTACATCACGGATATTATTCATTCCTGTTATAAATTGCACCAGTCTTTCAAAGCCTAAGCCGAAACCAGCATGAGGCACTGTTCCATAACGACGTAAATCTAAATACCACCATAAATCATCTGCTTCAATTCCTGTTTCTTGGATGCGTCTTTCTAAAACATCGAGTCTTTCTTCTCTTTGGGAACCACCGATGATTTCTCCAATACCAGGAGCGAGAACATCCATTGCGGAAACGGTTTTTTCCCCTTCATCTAGACGCATATAGAAAGCTTTAATTTCTTTGGGATAGTTAGTGACAATAACAGGTTTTTTAAATAGTTCTTCTGCTAAGTAGCGTTCATGTTCCGACTGTAAATCGATGCCCCACTCTACGGGGAATTGAAACTTTTTATCGGCTCCCTCAAGAATTTCTATGGCTTTAGTATAGGTGATTCTAGCAAATTCATTATTGATAATATTATCCGCAGTGGCTAGGATTGTTTTGTTAATCCACTTGTTGAAAAATTCTATGTCTTCGGGACAGGTTGCTAAAACATATTTGAAGATATATTTTAAGAATTCTTCGGCAAGATTTTGATCTCCTTCCAAGTCACAAAAAGCCATTTCTGGTTCAACCATCCAAAACTCTGCAAGATGACGGGAAGTATTAGAGTTTTCGGCACGGAAAGTGGGTCCAAAAGTATAGACATTTTGAAATGCCATTGCCATTACCTCTGCTTGTAGTTGTCCACTAACTGTGAGATAGGCTGGTTTACCAAAAAAGTCTTGGGAGTAGTCAACTTCTCCTGTTGCATTTTTGGGTAAATTGTTTAAGTCAAAATTGGTAACAGTAAATAATTCTCCTGCACCTTCGCAGTCACTAGCAGTAATAATTGGACTGTGTATCCACATAAATCCTTTTTCTTGAAAGAATTGATGAATTGCTACGGAACAGGCATTTCTGACTCGAAAAACCGCCCCTAAGGTATTAGTACGCGATCGCAAGTGATTTATAGTACGAAGAAATTCAAATGAGTGACGTTTTTTCTGTAGAGGATAAGTTTCAGCATCTGCTTCTCCATAAACTATTACAGAATCAGCTTGGAGTTCAATTTTTTGTCCTTTTCCTTGAGAAGATACTAGTTTCCCTCCCACTTCGATAGAGGCTCCTGTATTGATTTTTTTGATAATGGTGTCATAGTCTGATATGCCACTATCAATGACTACTTGCAGACCTGCTAAGGATGAGCCATCATTAACTTCGGTAAAGGAAAATCCTTTTAATTCTCTTTTGGTACGTACCCATCCTTTAACTATTACAGTTTCTTCTGGTTGACCGTTTTTTAGAATATCTGCAACTCGTCTAGTTTCCATATATCTTCTTAATCAGCAGTTTGTAAGAATTAATTATTTTATATCTAATTCCCGTTTTAGTAAGTCGATAGATTTACTGTTAATGTAGTTGTCACTGCAAATTACTTCGGGAATGCGAATCAAATCAGGTCTAGCCATCACGATTGCCTGTTGTAATATATCATAACTAGAAGGTCCAGCTATAATAGTATGGGCGGTGCGAACTACTGCCATTAATCTTTGGTGATCGTTATTGGTAGCAGTTAGGACTAGTAAATCATCTCCCCTTTGGCTATGAACAATACTAGCAGCAATATCGAGAGTTCCTTGAGAGAGACTGACTATACCTAAGCAAGCTTGAGAAGGTAAAGTTTTAATCATTGCTAATTCTTTACTGTAGTCATAGATATCGATGGGAATGACTCGAAAAGAATTGGGAGGAACAATATCTAGAACTTCTCTGATAAAGTAGCGATTAGTAATTAGGGTGCCAAAGTTGGTTTTAGCGATCAATTGATCTATATCTTCTAAGGTGACTAAATCCACTGGTATATCGAGGGATTTAGTTAATTCTTGCTGCATAATTTCCCCCGCGCTTAAATCCCGGTGAGGAACAGTGACAATAATTTTGGCTTGACAACTTAACCGCCAATCAATTTCTTCAAGAAATAACTCTTTAATTTGCAATAGACTACAGTTTGATTGCAAAAGATGCTCAATACTTTCTTCAATAATTCTACTTTGGGCAATCAGAGGCGAATCAGAGTCAGCAATAACTTTTCTTTCTTGAGTTTTGACATAAATGCCAGAGCCAGCAACAGATTCTACTAATCCCGCTTCTTCTAGCTGTTGATAAACTTTACTAATCGTATTACGATGTAGCCCTGTAATCATTGCTAACTGTCGAGTACTGGGTAAACGATGACTAGGAGGATATTGACCAGATGCGATCGCAAATTGGATCTGGTCAAATAATTGTCTAGAGGCTGGAATGTCGCTATCTGACTGTATTTGGAAGTTCAGCATTTAATATTGGAAATTGAACAAAGATTTAATATTGATCAATACTCGATTACGAATAGTAGATGATAAAAAATAAAATTGATTGGGGATTACTATTATTATGGATCACCCTTGGTGCTGGTTTAAGATTTACCAATCTGGAGTTGAAACCACCTTGGGCTGACGAGTGGGCGACTTTAGTGTTTAGTTTAGGCAATAGCTTTAAAACTATTCCTTTGGAACAGATTATTTCTCTGGATACTCTTTTGCAACCTCTACAACTAAGATCAGAAAGCTCTACTCAAGATGTAGTAACTTACTTGATGAGAGAAAGTACTCATCCTCCAGTTTATTTTGTATTAACTCATATTTGGTTAAAATTATTTGGTCAGGAAGGATTAGTTTCTTTAAATTTAGCCCGTTCCCTCAGTGCTTGGTTAGGAGTGTTAGGAATTCCTGCTATTTTTGCTTTAGCCAAGCTAATTAGTGGCTCAACAAAACTAGCACAATTTGCAGCTGCATTAATGGCATTTTCCCCTTATGGCATTTATTTAGCCCAAGAAACCCGTCACTACACCTTGGCTATTTTGTGGGTGATAGCTTCTTTGGCTTGCTTAGTGAAAACAGTCAAGTATTTGGAAGTTAAAAAAACTCCTGCGATCGCATTTATCTTGATTTGGATTATTATTAACAGTTTAGGAATAGCAACTCACTATTTTTTTGCTCTTACTTTAGTAGCAGAAATTTTAGTTTTATCGATATTTTATTGGCGAGAAGTCGAAGGTACTCCGCCGTCAAACGACGGAGCCTGCTTCGACTTCGTCAAAGCCAAAAAATCTTATTTTTTAATATTATCTACTCCACGATGGCGTAGAATTAGTTGGGCAATTTTAGGAACAATTGTTGGTTGTTTAATCTGGGTTTGGACTTGGTCTCATATTCCTGATAGTCAGTTAACAGATTGGACTAGCGATAGTGATCCTTTGGGTAAAGATTTTTTTGAACCTTTAGGTCGTTTAGTGGCTTTTGTTACTACAATGATTTTCTTATTACCCATCGAAGGGGTTTCTGCAAATATTGCTATTGTATCAGGGATAATTCTGATTTTTTTTCTGATCTTATTATTAATAGCTATCTGGAAATATTGGCATTTTAATAATAAAATAAATGAATTAAATTTGACTAAAGAAGTAGTTGGTAAGTATATTATATTCACTCTTACTTTAATCTTGGCTATCAGCTACATTGGTAAAAACGATATTACTTTAGCAGCTAGATTTCAGTTTTTTTACTTTCCTGCTATCGTGCTTTTAGTTGCTGCTACTTTAAACTACTTATGGGAAAAAGAAAGTAAACACCAATCAGTATTTTTTGGGAAAAAATTAGTTGTAGCAACACTATTACTAGGTTTATGCGGAGGATTTGTCGTAATTAATAACTATGGTTATCAAAAACCAGATAGACCCGATCTAGTCGTATCTGCAATGAGGCAAGCACAAAGTATTAATCCTGACGTGCCAATTTTAGTAGCAATAGTACATAAAACCCACGAACAGACAGGAGAAATGATGGGTATTGCTTGGGAATGGAATAAGCAGCAATCCGATAATAAAAATCATCAACCACAATTTTTATTACTACATAAAAAAGGGGGTGAACCAGGCTTTCAAGTAACTCAAAGTTTAAATGATAATTTAGATAAATCACCTCGTCCTGTTGATCTTTGGGTGGTTAATTTTTCAGCTTCTACCGATTTAGAGTCAAAAAATTGTTTTCCCGATGAAGAGTTTAAATTAAGGTCTCCTGGCTATCGTCACAGGCTGTATCATTGTTATTAAAATTCTTATTATAGATACATTTGCTGAATCGGATTGAGTGAATTGACTGAAGACATCTGATTTTAATTACTCTATTCTTGTATATAAAGAAAGAGGCATTAGCCATATTAGCCAACACCTCTAAGTCCCACGAACTGTGTCTCTGAATGATAACAGATCATTCAGCGACTACTACGAATCTATCATTTTTATTAACTTATTACTAAGCAAATGGCACCTTTGTATCAAAACAGCTTTTTTTAACTAGCTATTAGCTACAGCTTTGCTATCTCAATTTAACTTCTTCGTCGAAAGAGTCAAATAATAGTTGGGATCAATAATGATTACCCACTTTACGGTGGTGTACTGCGGTCATAGCATCCAGATTAGAAACTCGACCAGATGTTACTTTACTATAAACAACCCAATGATCGCTGCACTCCATGCGAGTTAGAACTTCGCATTCTAAGTAAGCCAAAGCATCGGTCAAAATCGGAGAACCATTGTTAGCTATTTGAGTATCAACTCCTGCAAAACGGTCTGCACCTGGTTTAAACCGTTTAAGAAAGTGTTTCATTAATGATTGATATTTACCTTCTTCCAGGACATTTAAAACAAAACTATCCCCTACTTGCATTAAAGATTCAATAGCTCGATCTTTAGCTACCGCAATAGTTAAACCAGGGGGTTGAAAACTCGCTTGAGATACCCAAGAGGCTAACATAGCACTTTTGATATCTCCTTTAGTCGCAGTGATGATGTACAATCCGCCACTAATTCTACCCATAGCCCGATCCAGATCATGATCTAGGGCTTTCATTTGTTTAACTAGTTTGTCGCGGGTTAAAAGCTGTCCTAAGTCTGTTCCTGATTCTTCACAGAGTTGATAGATTGCTTCATTAGGAGTATCTTTGACTCGGATGGAAGGAAAGGCTTTTTTGAGTCCCACATCTCTAAATTTAGTTAATAATGGATCGATGGGTTCGTCATTATCTCCATAAGACTCAAACATCCCAATGACTTGCTTTTCTTTAGCAGCAGCTAAAATTGTTCCCACATTAGCTACTATCTCTTGATGATTATGACCCGACAGAGGAGGCATACCCAAAACGATACCAGAAGCACGGGAGACAATTTCATGGACTTCTACACTTTCCGCAGATCTCAAGTCCAGCATTTCTACCGCTATACCTGTTTTAGTAATACCTCTGGCGATCGCCTGAGATAGGCGATCGCTATAACCGTAATCGGATACGTAAAATACTGCTACATTTTTTTCCGCTTTAGTTTGAGCTTTACTCCATTTCTCGTAACGGTCTAATAATTCTTGAAGATTGTGGCGTAAAATTGGACCATGTCCATTGGCAACAGTAGTAATTTCTCCTAGTTTTGCCATTCTTTTCATAGCAGAAAGTACGGAACGAGCATTAGGAGCCATGAGACAATCGTAGTAAAATCGGTAGTCCCCTTCAATGGCAGATAAGTCTTCATCAAAGAAGGCATCGGAACAATAGTGCATCCCAAAAGCATCGCAAGTATAAAGGATATTAGTACCGCGATCATAACTAAAGATGGTATCGGGCCAGTGTAGGTTAGGTGCATTAATAAAATCAATCACATGACCTTTGCCTAAATCGATACTTGCACCACTCTTAACTGTCTTACTTTCAAAAGGTTGATGGACTAAATCTTCTAAAAATTTGATTGCTGTTTTAGCACCTACTACTATTGCTTGAGGTGCCAATGCTAATACATCTTCTACCAAGCCACTATGGTCTGGTTCTGTATGACTGATAATAATATAGTCAATGGTCTTAGGGTCAACCAGCCCAGTAAGAGTATCGAGATATAACTGACGAAATTTAGCGTGAGAAGTATCAATTAAAGCTGTCTTTTCTCCCTGAATTAGATAAGAGTTATATGTAGTACCATTTCTTAAGCCAAATTCAATATCAAAGCGATCGCGATCCCAATCAAGAGAACGAATAGTTGTAGTATCACTCGCGATCTCGGTAGTTTGTATGGTTAGCCGTTTTTCGGTTTTTACTGGTGTTGCTACCATTCTCCTACTCCTTTACATTTTTTAAAATTATTTACTTTTCTTTATTGTAGAGGTACTGCCGCTAAAATTAGGATAGGTCGATAATTTTACTGTTATTACTTGTCAAACAGCATAAAATAAGTTACTATTGTATGGCTTTATTAAAGGGCGAATGGCGGAATCGGTAGACGCACCACACTCAAAATGTGGCGAGAAATCGTGAGAGTTCGAGTCTCTCTTCGCCCATAATAACTCAAGTTCAATTTTCACAAGGCTCTGAGAGATTCTCACGCTCACAATTCTCTTACACTTTAGTAACCCTTTACTCAAATCTTACTCACTTCCCTATTATTCCCACACACATAAACGGGTAGTAAATGGGGTTTATCAGCCTTCGGCTGGGAGGCAGAGGGCAGAGGGCAGTCCTAAAGGATTCCCTTCGGTCAAGGCAGGAGGTTGTTTTTTCTTAGAAGATATCTCTGCACTATCTGCCGAACCAGCCCTTGGGTTTAAAACC
>JASJDB010000141.1 GCA_030065315.1 Xenococcaceae cyanobacterium MO_167.B52
AAATCCGCTTACCAAAGTATACTTTTAGTTTAAAGCGTAGAATTAGCTTAAACCTTTCTGAATTGACCGATAGGGAATGACCGAAGGGAATACTTTAGTGCCTTTAGGGCTAAATTCTGAATTCTAAATTCCCACAAATTTAAATTTTTTATCTAGCATAAATATTGATCACCTTTTATGGAGAATTTTACTTTATGCAGGTAGTATGAGTTAATACCAATTACATACTTCCTCGATAAATCGAGGAAGTATGTCAATTTTAGATAATTTTTCTGCTCTTATGCCTTAGCAGATTTCTCGGCAGTTTGGCTAGAGTTTCCAAACAGTTTGGGAAATAGCAATCCAGAGTTCGTTTTATAAACATCAAATTCAGGATAGCGGGACAGAGACTGGTCTTTTTTGAGCATATTAGGAATAAATATACCAGCAATAAATCCTCCCAGAATAACAAAGGGCAGCCAGTGCATCGTCAACATGGCAAAAGTTAAGTAGATCAATATTTCACCGAGGTAGTTAGTATTTCGACAACGGGCAAAGAAACCATCCGTAATCAAACCAGCTTGATACTTGAGGGTGTAATACTTCTGAGCATCGCTGCCATAGTGAAGAAAAACTCCTAATATATTCAGGATAATCGCAGCAGCAACTAAAGGCAGTGGAGGCTCAACTTGATTACTAATCAGGATGAAAGGAGCTACCCAGTATAAGCTAATCGCTGCAAAACCGACTAAGCTTGTCAACAGTGAAATTTCTTGTTCCCACTGTTTATCTGGATAGAGTTGGTCTTTAAGCAACCACAAAAAACCATAGGTGCCGTGAAGAGCCAGATAAACCCAAGGTCCTAAAGTAAAGTTATGATAAGCTACCATCAGCCCCAACACAAATATAAAAGTAGTTCCTTTGTGAAGATTGATAATATATTTAACCTTCATAATCAGCTTGTTCTAAATATGTACGTATTTAAGAGTATCATCGCAGACTTTATTGGAGAGGGAAAAATACTGTCATGCTCTTGATATTTTGTACAGGAATGAATCTAAAACTCAGACATAAATTGCCAGTTTTGTAGGTGTTCGCTGAGAAAAGTAGCATATTTGTCTCTTAAGGCAGACTATTATCAAGACTGATCATGACTAGAATCCTGCCATTCCTTTAACTCTCTGATGACTGCATAGTGCCAATTTTTGGATACTAACAAAACTTCTGTTGGCAGAGCTTCTTTTTTTACAGGGTTGATTTGAGCATAAATTAGCTCAGGGTTAATAGTTTCTTTTCCCAGCAATATAGAATAGGTTTGTTGATTATCTAATTGAATAGTAATAGTTGCTACTGGTTGATCTAGTCCGTATTGGGATAGTTGTTCATCAGTCACTAGCAGTTTGTTCTCGATTGTCTCTTTTTCGATTAAATTTAGTAGAAATGATATGACTCCTTGATTAACCAGAGCTATTTGAGGTTGTTCGATTTTCCAGGAGGAGTTAGAAATATCTTGATTTTTGGTCAATTTTAGAAGTTGCCACTCTGGAGAGGTTTCAACAGGTCGCACTATGGTAATGTACTGGATATTTTTAAGATCAAAATCAAAGACTTTCTTTGCTTGCTTTTGTTGAGCAATTCTTTGAGCTTCTAATTTAATTTCGTAAAAGTAAACCCATCCACCTAAACTAATTGCCAGAAATAGCAAAAACCAAGTACTTTTTTTTAACTTCATCGCTTACGCCACCAAATCAGTCCAGCTGCGATAAAGCTCAAGAGTGGCATAATTCTGAGAGCCATCCAACTAATTACCCCAGCTTCTAGAGGGGAAAGATTAATTCTACGATTTGTTTGTTCCTTGGGACGAATCGAAAGGGTTAAACCATTATCTCTAATTAACCAGTCCACTGTATTGAGAAAAATATCGCTATTTAGTTGTTTTTGAAACCATCCATCCATAGCAAATGTTCCATTGCCAAACACTACTAGCCGAGATTCTCGTTGTTTGTCAGTATTCTTGCGATTTAATGCTACTCCTATATTTAAAGGACCTCGGATGTCTTGTTTGGGATTAAACTCAATTTGTTTAGGGGCTAAATTATTTTCTGCCCAAGTATTACGATTGGTGATAATAAAAGATTCACTATTGATGTTGGGTTTCTCAGTAATTTTTACGGGTCTCGATTGTGGAAACACCGAAATACCACTGCCAAAAGTTTTGGTAATAGGATGATTACCATAATTAGTTATGATGACCACTCCTGGTCCATAACCCCAGGTGTTCCCTAAGCCTGAAGCATCTATTATAAAGCGATTTTCTAAGGTAATGCCCCAATCTTGTAGAATAGGAGCTAGACCAGGATTAACATCAGGCATTAACATAATTAGTAGTCTCCCTCCATTTTTGAGATAGGTTTGGAGTAAACTAACTTCTGTTGGTAAAAATTTTCTGATTGGTCTACTAATAATAATCAGGTCAGCATTTTTAGGTATTTGTCTTTGGGTAATTAAATTTAACTCTCGAACTTGATACCCTAGATCTCTTAGTTGACTGATCGCCTGAGTAAAACCTCCTTCTGCTGCATCCAATTTAGGCTCTCCATGTCCTTGAAGAAAATAAATCTGAAAAATGCGATCGCTCTGTATTCTAAATATAGCATTAGTAATGGCAGTTTCAGAAATATTGCCACCAAAATCATTGCCTGTGGTAGAAATTTTCTCTCTCTTCTCACCATATTCGAGATAAACCTCACCAAAAGACTGTACGTTAAACTGTTCTGCTAATCCAATTTCGATTTGAGGATCGACAAACTGAAATTCCAATTTGTCACTGTAGCGAGTATAGTCCTCTAATAAATTTTTTAATTCCTGGTCAATATTGTGGTCAAATACCCAAATTTTAAGGGATTGACTTAAATTTTTGACTATTTCTTGAGATTGAGGGGCTATGGTAAACAGTTTATTTTCAGTCAGGTCAAAACGATTACCATGACGTATTGCCATAAAGTTAATTAAGGCAAAAATTACTAAAATTGCAATAGTTGCAGTTGCACCATTGATCAAGGATTCAATAGCTCTTGTTTGTCGAAATTGTTCAAAATTCTGCTGTTTTCTGCCAATAGCCAAGATTACTATTGTTGCCCCTGTCAAGATTAATCCAATAGAAGCGAGGAACCATTGGTTTGTAACTAATCCTACTACTAGCCCTGCCGTGAGTAAACCCAAAGCTAGTAATAGCCCAAAAAATTTAGTCAAATCATTAAGTATTTATTGTTTAAACAGATTTTAGCTAAATTTTGTCCTGATACTTATAGAAAATTAATGAAAGTTACTGTCAGACATGAAAGAGTTTATCCCAATCTTGCTGGAGTTGAGACTAAACAAAAAAATAAGTAGGATCAATTTATAACCCTACTTGAAAAACTTAAGAAATCAGAATTATACTTGGTTTCTTATTTAGTATTGAGGAACATTAGAATCAATTTCTTGACTCCATGCGTTGATTCCGCCTTTTAAATTTATCCCTTTAATACCAGCATTTTCCAGAATAGCTAAAGCCTTAGCGGAACGCCCGCCTAATTTACAATGGGCAATTAGGCGGTGACCATTTACTAATTCTTTAATTTTATCGACACTTACACCACTTTCAATGTCGGATAAAGGTATTAATACAGAGCCAGGGATCTTGGCAATTTGGTATTCATTAGGGTTACGAACATCCAGTAAAACAAAATCTTGAGCATTACTATCTAGGAGTTGTTTCAATTCCTGTACTGTCATTTCTGAAACAGTAGTTTTTTCTGCTTCAGCTTGAGCTTGGGGAATACCACAGAATTGCTCGTAATCAATTAACTTTTCAATTACGGGACGTTCTGGATTAGGACGAAGTTTGAGTTCCCGAAAGTTCATATCCCAAGCATTGTACAGTAGAAGTCTGCCACTAAGGGTATTCTCTGCACCAAGTATAATCTTAATAGTTTCTGTGGCTTGAATTGTGCCGATGATACCAGGAAGTACCCCTAATACTCCCCCTTCCGCACAAGAAGGAACCATTCCTGGTGGTGGTGGTTCAGGATATAAGTCGCGATAATTGGGACCATCTTGATAGTTAAAAACTGTTGCTTGCCCTTCAAAACGGAAAATTGAACCATAGACATTAGGCTTATTTAGAAGCACACAGGCATCATTAGTTAGATAACGAGTCGGAAAATTATCCGTCCCATCTACCACTATGTCGTAGGGTTCTAGGATATCGAGAGCATTAGCAGAGGTAAGGGCTGTTTCGTATAGATCAACTTGACAGTTTGGGTTAATTTGTAAGATGCGGTCTTTTGCTGATTCAATTTTGGGTTTACCTACCCAAGCTGTACCGTGAATAATCTGTCGCTGTAAATTAGATTTATCCACGACATCAAAATCAACAATCCCAATTCTACCGATTCCTGCTGCTGCTAGATACAAAAGTAGGGGAGAACCTAACCCACCCGTACCAATACATAAAACACTAGCAGCTTTAAGTCGTTTCTGTCCTTCAAGTCCTACCTCTGGCAATATGATATGACGGGAGTAAGTTTGATACTCCTCTTTGTTCAATTGGATTTCATCCAAGTTGGGATTTAGCATGATTATTTATAATCCTTTTGGAATACGCCAGGAGATCTTAAATTATATAACTGTCTGCACTTCTAGCATCAGATATGTTAAAATCCCTGAAAATTTAGCATTTTCAGAGTTGACCATTGAATAGCCACTGTTTTGATGAAGTCGAAGCAGGCTCTGCCATTAAAGGGCAGAGTACCTTCGACCGGGCAAAAATCAAATATGCTCTAGTCCATGAGTGGTTTACCCCCAAAGCTACAGGGGGTTCAGAGTTGGTAGTCAAGAAAATACTGGAATGTGTCAACGCTAATCTCTATGCCCTGATTGATTTTGAGTCGGTCAATCCTGATAGCTATCTTTATCAACGTCACATTGGTACTACTTTTCTACAGTATTTTCCCTTGGTTCGCAATGGAGTGCAAAAGTACTTGCCTTTACTACCGATCGCGATTGAGCAGTTGGATTTAAGACAATATGAGGTTATACTATCGTCCTCTCACGCAGTAGCTAAAGCTGTGTTAACTAGCCCCGATCAATTACACATTTGTTATTGTCATACTCCGATGCGATATGCTTGGGATCTAACTTTTGACTACCTAGAAGGGGATAAACGAGGGTCAGGGCTTACTGGCATTGCTACTAGATATATTCTCCACAAACTACGTCAATGGGACGTAATCTCCTCAAATCGCGTCGATTATTTTATTGCTAACTCCCATCATACAGCGCGTCGTATTTGGCGTTGCTATCGTCGTCAAGCCCAAGTAATCTATCCTCCAGTAGCGGTCGCAAGATTTAATCAATTACAGATATCATCCTCAGAAAAATCCGAATTTTATCTCACAGTTTGTCGCTTAGTTAGTTATAAAAAGGTATCTTTAATCGTTGAGGCATTCAACCAGCTACAGAAGCCTCTAGTAGTCATTGGTTCTGGCTCTGACATTAACCTAATTCGTCGGTTAGCCAAGCCTAATGTGCAGGTTATGGGCTTACAGCCCCAAGATGTGGTAGCAGAATATATGGCAAAAGCTAAAGCTTTTGTGTATGCTGCTTGTGAAGATTTTGGGATTGCTTTAGTGGAAGCTCAAGCTTGCGGAACACCCGTAATCGCCTATGGAGGAGGAGGTGCATTAGAAACAGTCAAAGATATTAGACAAAATCCCCAAACTGGTACTGGTTTATTTTTTCCAGTACAAACGACAACAGCCATAATTCGAGCAGTTGAAACATTTGAACAGATTGCTAGTCAAATCAGTTCAGAACAATGTTGTTTACAAGCAGCTAAGTTTAGTTCCCCAAGATTCCAAAAGTCTTATCAAGAATTTCTTGATAAATGCTGTGGTGAATTTTACGCCCATAATCGACAAATAGAAACCTAAAATCAGAAATTTGTTTGGGGAATAGGTTGTAATTGTCCTTTATGGCTTTATTATTGGGATGGTGTGGTGTGATGTGAAGTGAAGGAGTAAGATGACTGCTACTAACAGCCAACTTGACTCTATCAAAGTTTTAAGAAGGGTTCTCAAAAAAAGGTTTCCACCTTTTACTAACCGTAGAAACCCTAAAGGCTTCTCCCTTAGAGCTTTAGATGGAGACGTTACTAAACGTTTATTTGATATTGTTTTTTCCTTATTAGTCTTAATTTTCTTGTTTCCGGTATATCTGGTTTTGGGACTTTTAGTGGCTCTTAGTTCCCCAGGACCAATATTTTATGTTCAGCAGAGAATTGGTCAAGATTTTCAGCCTTTCAACTGTATCAAGTTCCGTACTATGGTAACTAATGCAGATGAGGTGTTGGAGACTATGATGGCTGAATCTCCCGAAATGCGTCAGGAATTTAACGATAGCTTTAAACTAAAACGGGACCCTAGAATTACCAAAATTGGGCATTTTTTACGTCTGACTAGCCTAGACGAATTTCCACAATTTTGGAATGTTCTAAAAGGGGATATGAGTGTTATAGGACCAAGACCTCTGGTACCAGAGGAGCTATATAAGTATGGTCATCGGATTAATACTGTCTTAAAAATTAAGCCTGGTATTACTGGATTATGGCAAGTATCAGGGAGAAATGATATTCCCTATCCCAAAAGAATCCAAATTGATGTTTATTATGCTACAAGCCATAATTTAATACTAGATCTTTGGATCGTGCTCAAAACCATCAAAATTATTATATTTCCCTACAATAATGGTGCTTATTAATTTATTCAGTACTATTATTTTTAAGCCGATTGTTACTAGCAAATTTTAAAGAATTAGAATTTTCACCAACGGTCACTCGCAAGCCCTGCATCGGAGTGCGTTCCTTGGGCGAGGCAACCTTATCCGAAGGTGTCCCACGGGATACACCTTCGGATATATCCTTTAGGACACCAGGGTCGCTTCTCCTTGGCAAGGCGGAGAACGAGTGACTTTGCTAGAAGCGATCAGTTTAAATTTAAAATAGTTTTATTAAAGATGAATTAATATTTGTCCTTGGAGGAATAGGAAGACACTTTTTTGCCATAATGTCCCTGATTTTAACTTTAATTGTTACCATATTATGACGATTTTCCTACAAGCTAAATCAATAAGTATCATAAATTAAAATATAGAGTATGACTGAATCCAAACGAGCTTTAATCACTGGTATTACTGGTCAAGATGGTTCTTATTTAAGTGAATTATTGTTAGAAAAAGGATACGAAGTTCATGGTATTATCCGCCGTACTTCTACCTTCAATACAGATCGCATTGATCATATGTATTTAGACCCTCATGATCCAAAAGCCAAGTTATTTCTTCACTACGGAGATTTAACCGATGGCACAACACTGAGAAGGATTTTAGAAGAGGTCAAACCTATAGAGATTTATAATTTAGGAGCGCAGTCTCACGTTAGGGTTAGTTTTGATTCCCCAGAATATACAGTAGATGCAGTGGGAATGGGAACATTACGTCTTTTAGAAGCCATCCGCGACTATCAGAAACGCACTGGTATTCAAGTCAGATTTTATCAAGCTGGTTCTTCTGAGATGTTTGGTAAAGTTCAAGATGTACCCCAGAAAGAAACAACTCCTTTTTATCCCCGTAGTCCTTATGCCTGTGCTAAGGTCTATTCCCATTGGCAAACTCTCAATTACCGTGAATCTTACGGTATGTTTGCTTGTAACGGTATTTTATTTAATCATGAGTCCCCTCGCAGAGGAGAAACCTTCGTAACTCGTAAAATCACTAGGGCTTTAGCCAGAATCGTAGCAGGTACTCAGAAAAAGCTCTATCTAGGAAACCTAGAATCCAAAAGAGACTGGGGCTATGCCAAAGACTATGTTAGAGCTATGTGGTTGATGCTACAACAAGATGAGCCTGATGATTATGTAGTCGCCACAGGAGAAACTCATTCAATTAAGGAATTTTTGGATGTGGCGTTTAACTACGCTAATTTAAATTGGCAAGATTATGTAGCTTTTGATCAACGCTATTTACGTCCAGCGGAAGTTGATTTATTAATCGGTGATCCTAGTAAAGCGAAAGCCAAGTTAGGTTGGGAACCTTCCGTTGATTTTGAGGGATTAGTTAAGCTAATGGTCAATGGAGATTTCTTAGCTCTAGGGTTGCCCACTCCCGATGGAAAAGATAGTAGCTCCAATACGGATAATGCTCACATTCGCCTGAGTGTCGGTTCAACTGTAGATTAACAAGTAATTTTATTCAACTAATCATGCTGAATTTGAATGATAAGCGGATTCTCGTTACTGGTGGTGCGGGATTTTTGGGCAAACAAGTAGTTAAACAACTGTGTGAAGCAGGAGCTAGTCTTGATAAGATTACTATACCACGATCGCGTGATTGTGATCTCAGAAAGCTTGATAACTGTCATAAAGCTGTAGAACAACAGGATATTGTGGTTCATTTAGCAGCCCATGTGGGGGGGATTGGACTAAATCAAAAAAAACCTGCCGAACTCTTTTACGATAATTTGATGATGGGAGCGCAGTTAATTCACGCTGCTTATCAAGGAGGAGTGAATAAGTTTGTCTGTGTGGGGACAATTTGCGCCTATCCGAAATTTACTCCTGTGCCTTTTAAGGAGGACGATCTCTGGAATGGTTATCCTGAAGAAACTAATGCTCCTTATGGAGTGGCAAAAAAGGCTCTGTTAGTGCAGTTAGAATCCTATCGTCTGCAATATGGCTTTAATGGTATTTACCTTTTACCAGTAAATTTATATGGACCCGAAGATAACTTTGATCCGAGCAGTTCTCATGTGATTCCCGCCCTAATCCGCAAAGTTCATGAAGCACAACAGAGAGGGGATAAGGAACTTCCTGTGTGGGGGGATGGTAGTCCCACCCGTGAATTTATCTATTCTACCGATGCAGCCAGAGGAATTGCGATCGCAACTCAACAATATGATGAACCTGCTCCTGTAAATTTGGGAACGAATTACGAAATATCAATCAAAGATTTGGTAGAACTAATTTGTGAACTAATGGAGTTTGAAGGAGAAATTATTTGGCAAACCGACAAACCCAATGGACAACCTCGTCGCTGTTTAGATACTAATCGAGCCAAAGAAAAATTTGATTTCGTCGCCCAAACTGATTTACGTCAAGGGTTAAAAAACACGATCAATTGGTATCGTGAGAATGCTGATTAACCTGAGTTCGTCCTAAAGGATTCCTAAAGGATATATCCGAAGGTGTATCCTTTAGGACACCTGCGGACATTGTACCCTTGTGGTATAACTGCTTCGCATATAGTTCGTAGTTTGTAGTTAGTAGTTATAATTTTTTTAACTAACTCATCGAATTCTCATTAATTGGGGTAATAGTTGCTCAAAAGCTAATCCTCGATGACTGATTTTGCCTTTGGTTTCGGGGGTCATTTCGGCGAAAGTCTGTTGATATTGGGGGACATAAAAAATCGGGTCATAACCAAACCCCCCTTCCCCAACGGGAGCAGCTAAAATTTCCCCTGGGCAAATACCTTCAGCTTGTAGTTTGATTGAACCATCAGGAGCAGCAATTGCGATCGCACAAATAAATTGGGCTTGACGATCAGGGTTATCTCCTAACTCTCGTAACAACCGCTCAATTCTTTCTGCGTCGGTGTTACCATAACGAGCGGAATAAATACCAGGCGCACCGTTTAGGGCATCTACAGCAAGTCCCGAATCATCTGCGATCGCCCATTCTCCTAAAGCCTTAGCAGTTTGGCAAGCCTTTAGACAGGCATTTTCCATAAAATTACTGCCTATCTCTTCAATTTCTAATTCTTGAGGCTTTAAAGTTAAAACCCAATTTAAACCACCGAGATATTCCTCCATCTCCTTAAGTTTGCCAGGATTTCCTGTAGCTACAACTAGTTTTCTCATTTACTTTCTGAGAGCATGCGAGTGCAACACCAGTCACTAGGTAAAGCAGAGGGCCATCCCATTCTCAATGCTTCAGGACAAATAGTCATCACTGTCAACTGACAGTCTATTAGTTGAAATCCTTCTTTCTGACACTGTTTTAAACTGTGCTTGAGAATCGAATCATCCTTAAATTCAATAGTGTTATTACATTGAATACAAACAATATGATGATGATGATGGGGATAGGGTTGATTTAGTTCATAATGCTTGTGTCCTTCGGCTAATTCCAACTCTCGCAATATACCCATACGAGTCATCAGCTTAACACTACGATAAATTGTAGAAAGACTGATTCCTTCTTTTCTGGCTTCAAAAAGCTCATGTAATTCTTCGGCACTTAAATGATCTCCTTTTGGCAAATTTTGGAAAACGTGAAGAATCTTCTCCCGTTGTGGTGTCATTCGCCAACCTTTTGCATTTAACTCTGCCTTTAAGGACTCAGCGGTATAGTGAGGCATAGGATATCTCAATTAGTTCTCTCTATTGACAATGATATAGCATTCTTCGTCATTTAACATTGATCATTTGGGGTTCAAGACCCAATTGAGATAGTTAGTCATTAGTCCTTAGTCAAGAGTTGTTGATACAACTCATAAAACTAGCCTTTGGAGGGAGTGGGCTTTAAAACACTATTTTCATCTCGACGGAGTGGATAGGGTTGAACAGGTAATACCAAATCACTTAGAATCAGGGATTACACAGCAGCTATGGAGGAATGCTCTTACTCTTAGATGTGGCTGTTAGAGACATAAAACCATTTTCTATTGCGGTAGAGAATAAACTTCCTGTGCCATAGGTTCTACATCACTTCTTGAGGGTGAATAAGAAGCAATCATTAGTAAAGGAAGAGTTATGGTTGACACCGCAACTACTGTTCCCAGTAATCCAGCCCACCTATGGTGAGGGGAATCCGGTTCTCTACTGGGAGATTGGCTTAATTCCATATGTATGTAGTCTGTGAAAACTGAATTCAATAAGGTCTAGGTAAGAATAATGAGCAAAGCTAACTTCTTGCCTAATATAATATTAACGATATTTTGTGACGAAAGTGG
>JASJDB010000142.1 GCA_030065315.1 Xenococcaceae cyanobacterium MO_167.B52
ATATCTTTAACTTTATTGGCTCGGATTAAAGCAGAACAGTTTAGTCGCAATCAATCCATACCGCACAAAGCTCAACAGGTATATAAAAATACTTTAGTTGTGTCCGCAGTTAATACTTATCTCAATTATTTAGGGTGGACTACTAGCTTAAAAACTAGTAATAGTTGGAATCCAGTTATGCAGTCTTTGTTGGAAGTAGCAGATTTAGATATTCCTGAATATGGTAAAGTTGAGTGCTGTTTTGTGAATTTTCAAAACAATTTTTTTGTCATTAATCCTGAAGCTAAAGAGGATAGAATTGCCTATATTGCAGTAACAATAGAGCCTTCTTTACAATCAGCCAAACTTTTAGGGTTTATTTCTGAATTCAGTGAAGATAAAGTTTTACTTTCTCGACTTAGACCTATATTGCAGCTACCTGATTATTTGGAATATCAGAAACAACACCAAGAAAGTCAGAGATTGGTCAATTATTCTGTAATAAAACTAAAACAATGGCTAAAGGGTTTCGTAGAAGAGGGTTGGTACACTTTAGATCAGGTATTTGTTCCTTCTTATAGTTTAGGATTTAGAAGCTTAGAAAAATTACCTCAAGAAAGTTTGGCTGAGAATATAAGTCGAGTCAAGCTCTTAGATTTGACTAGGGATAATAAGTATTTGCAAAAATCATCGCCTTACGGTGGTTTAACGCTAAATTCCAATAAGAAAAATGAGGCTATTGCACTAATTTTATCTTTACAAGAGCGAACAGAAGATTTAGATATATCTGTTAAAGTATGCCCAATTAATAGCGATTACTACCTTCCCAAAGGCTTGGAAATTTTTATTCTAGATCAACAGGAACAGACTGTGATGCACGCACAAGCTAATAACACTAAAAATATTGAATTTCGTTTTAGTGGAGAATCTGGAGAATACTTTAGTATCAAAGCTTGTTTAAATGAAATAGCCCTGATCGAGACTTTTACTATTTAATAATTCCAACTTTTGCTACTATAAGCCAGAGGATAGGCAAAGAGTAAAGTGTTGTGAGAGTAGTAATCTTAAAAATTGACGGCGAATTTGAGTGGGGATTCAATGTTAGTTTACAGGTGGGGTTTGAAAAACGCAGTTTTGATAGTGAAGTATCGGGAAAACTACCCCAGGCATTAGATTTATTAGAGTCTTTAAAAGCTTGGCAAAAATATTATCGACAGTTAGATATTAATAAACGAATTAAGCCCCAAGGAATTTTTTACGATGGTTCCATTAATTCTTGGCATCAGTTAAAACTATGGGGAACAAAACTAGAGCAAGAGTTCCAAAAATGGTTAAAAGAGCCAGATTTTCAGAATATTGAACTTAAACTAAGAGATGTTTTAGACCTTAAAGAACCAACTAGGATGGTTGTGTGTAGTGATAATCTACAATTACATCAACTTCCTTGGAATAAGTGGAGTTTTGTAGAATCCTATGATCAAGTAGAAATAAGTTCTAGTAGCTTAGATTTTGAGAGAGTACCTGTACCTAGTTATCCTTCCAAAAAGCTAGTGTATCAAGTAAAAATTTTAGTAGTTTTAGGAAGCAGTGTCGGCATTGATGTTGAAAGTGACTTAGCAATTTTGAAGAGTTTCAAAGATACCCAATGTAAGGTGTTAGAGGAACCAGAACGTCAAACTCTTTACAATTTCTTATGGGAAGAATCGTGGGATATTGTCTTTTTTGCTGGACATAGTAAAACTGTTGAAGGACAGGGGATTATTTATCTCAATGGTAATGATATTTTAACTATTGCTAATTTGAAATACGCTCTTAAGAAAGCGATTAATCAAGGATTACAGTTGGTTATTTTTAATTCCTGTGATGGTTTGGGTATGGCTGCTGCTTTAAGTAAGTTGTCTTTACCCCAAAGTATTGTGATGAGGGAATATGTACCAGACAGAATAGCTCAAGAATTTCTACGCTATTTACTTTCTGGTTATGAATCAGGTTTGTCTTTAGGGTTGGCAATAAGAGAGGCTGGGGAGCGTTTGCAAGGATGGGAAAAAGAATATCCTTACAGTAGTTGGTTGCCAATTATTTACCAAAACCCAACCTTGATTCCTCCTTCATGGGAAGATTTGAAGTTCAATGGATTGACAACAGAACTAAAACGGGCAAAATCCCAGAAAAAGCTTGAAAAAAAGCCAAAAAAACCGAATTTGCGTCAAAAAATTCCAGCAATTCTCAGGATATCTGCGATCGCAACTTGCACCATTTCCTTGATTCAATCTGGGGCATGGTTGCAATCTTGGGAGTTAAAAGCCTTTGATCGGGCTATAAGTTGGCGTGGTGTAGAACCTAGAGATGATCGCTTACTAATAGTGACTGTTGATGATGAAGATATTAAATATCAGGAAGAAAAAAAACTTATAGGACGAGGTTCTTTAGGAGATAAAGCTTTGTTAGCTTTGTTGCAAAAAATACAATCATTTGAGCCTAAAGTCATTGCTTCTGACATAATCCACGACTTTGATTTTACTCCAGAATTGGCTCAGGAAATCGCTAGTAATGATGATTTTTTTGGGATTTGTCGCATTAAAAGCCAAGCTTCTGGATTAACTGGAATTAATTCTCCTCCTATTTTTCCCCAACGAGTAGGATTTAGTAATTTTGCGATTGATCCAGATGGAGTAATTCGCCGACAAATATTAGGAATGTCCCCCGATGGAGTTTGCCAAACTAGTTATTCTTTAAGTCTGCGTTTAGCATTACATTATTTGGATTATCCTCCTACTGAACGCAGAGGAGATAGCCTAATTATAGGAGATCGTGTTTTTCCTCGCTTAAAATCCTATGCTGGGGGTTATCAATTGCCAGATACAGAGAGTTTAGGTTATCAGATACTACTCAAGTATCGCTCTTCCCATCCCCAAACAATTCCCTTAAGAGAAATTCTCAACGGTAGTCAAGACCACAAATTAGCAGAATTAGTCCAAGATAAAATCATTTTAATCGGAGTTAAAAGCCATAATCTTGACCGTCATCACACTCCTTACAGTCTAGGAAGGCAATCTCAGAGAATTCCTGGTGTAGTACTACATGGACAAATGACTAGCAATATCATCAGTGCTGTATTAGATCGGTGCAAATGCAAACTAATATGGTGGTTTCCTGAGGGAGTCGAATTCTTGTGGATTGCTCTTTGGTGTAGTTTAGGAGCAGGGATGATAGTAATCTTTGATCGTAATTCAACTAAAATCATGCCATTTACGGTAATTTTGCTGCCATTAGGGATCAGCTTTTATGTGTTACTTTTATTTGGTGGTTGGATTCCAGTAATTGCTCCAGCTTTGGGCATATTAATTTGTTATCCGCTACATTTAATAATTGAGAAAAGGAATAATAGTTAGTAGGGGCGTAGTTAGTGGTTAGTAGCTAGTTATTAGTTGTTCTCCTAAAGGAGACCGCTTTGCATAATGGTTCATGGTTAATCGTTAATCGTTAATTGTTCATGCTAAATGTTCAATGCTAAATGTTCAATGTTCAATGCTAAATGTTCAATGTTCAATGTTTTAAATGCTAACTATTAATTGGATCGACAAAATAGGGGAAATCCCTCAATCAGAATGGGATGCTCTAGCCAAACCGCTCAAAACTCCTTTTTTAGAATGGGAATGGCTCAACAATATTGAAACTTCTCGTAGCGCAATTCCCCGCACTGGTTGGCAGCCCTGTCATTTAACCCTATGGCGCGGAAAACAACTGATTGCTGCTGCACCCTTATACATCAAAGTACATAGTTATGGGGAGTTTGTCTTTGATAATCAATGGGCAGACCTTTCTTATCGTTTAGGATTAGAATACTATCCCAAACTTTTGGGAATGACTCCTTTTACTCCTGCGGAAGGATATCGGTTTTTAATCGCGCCAGGAGAAGATGAACGAGAGATTACCAAAATAATGGTAGCAGAGATTGACCATTTTTGCGATCGCAATAAGCTTTCAGGCTGTAACTTTCTCTTTGTCGATCCTCAATGGCGTAACACTATGGAAAATCACGGCTATAGTGCTTGGTTGCATCATAGCTATATTTGGCAAAATCACGATTTTGGTAACTTTGATGATTATTTAGGAATGTTTAATTCCAACCAAAGAAAAAATATTAGGAAAGAAAGGAAAGCCGTTGCTAAAGCAGGGTTAGAGATGAAAGTATTTACAGGAGAAGAGATTAACCCCAGTCTTTATCCCTTAATTTATCGCTTTTATAGTAGTACCTGCGATAAATTTTACTGGGGAAGTAAATATTTAACCCGTCGTTTTTTTGAGCAGCTTTACCCCAACTATAGTCATCGTGTCTTACTAGCTGTTGCTTACCCAGAAAATAAGCCTCAACATCCTATCGGATTATCCTTTTGTCTTCGTAAAGGGGACAATTTATATGGACGTTATTGGGGGTGCTTTGAAGAATATAATAGTCTCCACTTTGAAGCCTGCTATTATAAACCCATTGAATGGGCGATTAATAATGGCGTTAAGATATTCGATCCTGGTGCAGGAGGGAGACATAAAAAAAGAAGAGGATTTCCCGCTACCCCTAACTATAGCTTACATCGTTTCCGCGATCGCAGAATGAGCCAAATCCTGAAGAACTATATTAATCAAATTAATGATATGGAACAGGAAGAAATAGAAGCAATTAATAATGAATTGCCCTTTACTAAAAAAGAAATAAAATTCAACCTTTAACTTTAAATAATGGACTTAAAACCACAATTACAAATCCTGATTAATGATGCTCCCAATCATGGCTTATCTACTGTTGTTATTGAACAGGCGATCGCGCCAGTTCTGGAAATATTGGGGCAAAAATTAGGTCATTTAGAATATTATATTCTACAAAATTTATCTGAAGAATGGATAGTATATAATGTGGGTAATCCAGAAGAAAAAGAATCTTTTAAAAAAGTAATTTATGGGTTTAGCTCAGTAAAAGATGCCGACAACTTTCAAGAAAATAAAGATAATGATGTCTTGGCTATTCCCATTCCCATTACCCATATTTTATTTAGATTATTTTCTCTAACTTCTATTGATAGCATGGTCTTTTTTACTGAACCTGGTAATTTTAAGACAGCTATAGAACTTAAACGTAACGACCTACAAAACTTGATTCAACAGCAACTAAAACAACTTGTAAACATTCCCAATGATATTGCTTGAATGAGTAGTGAGTAAAGAGTAATAACTAAACTATCATCGACTTAAGTTCTTTATTCTAGTTAATAGTAAGATTAGGGAGCAATGTTAAATGTTAAATGTTAAATGTTAAATGCTAAATGTTAAATGTTAAATGTTAAATGTTAAATGTTAATGCGTCTATCTCAAGGACACCTAAATCTTTTAGAAATGTGTCCTCCCAAATTTAAACAGATATATTTAGATAATGTCCCTAGTTTTTCTGATCCAGAATTAGAAGAAAAATTCCATTGGGGTAGTCAATTTCATTTGCTTATGCAGCAGCGCGAGTTAGGATTGCCCATAGAATCTTTACTTCGGGAAGAACAAGAATTAAATCACTCTATCAAAGCCTTAATTCAAGCTGCACCAGATATTTTAGAGCAAGATGATCCCAATAGTTGGCGAGAAGCAGAACATTCTCGCACTTTAGTTTTTGGCAATTATTTACTCACAGTAGTTTATGACTTGTTGATTGCCAATAATAATCAAGCACAAATTATTGATTGGAAAACCTATTTACAACCCCCTAATAACAATAAGTTAGTGCATAATTGGCAAACTCGTCTTTATCAGTATGTTTTAGCTGAAACTTCTGAATATTTACCAGAACAAATATCTATGACCTATTGGTTTGTAAAATTACCCCAAAAGCCTAAAAACTACACTATTACTTATAGTTCTAAGCAACATAATAAAACTAAAAAAGATTTAACTAGTCTTTTAACTAATTTAGATCAATGGTTAACAACATCACATTTTCCTCATCGAGCCAACTGTGAAACTAGCTGTCATTTTAGACAAGATTTTCTCACTTCACCAGGCAATACGAGTTATACAGAACTACAATCTATTGAAGATATCGAAGAGATTGTAATATAGTAATATCAATCAATTCTCAAAAGTAACGGGAGACTTCGTGTGAGGTAGAAGTCATACTAAATACTGTTTAGATACAACACTTTAAATTTGTGATAATTCAGAATTCAGAATTCAGAAAGGTTTAAGCTAATTCTACGCTTTAACTAAAAGTATACTTTGGTAAGCGGATTTAGTATAACTACTAACTACTAACTACCAACTCCGAACTCACGTTAATATTGCCACAGTCAAAAGTTAAAGTTTAATAAAAAGAGATTAATTTGTAATTAAATACACAAATTGCTTTATCTGTATTGTATAGGTTATACCCAGTAGCGAGCGGCGATTAAATAAAAGATCTAATTTACTCAAAAAATAACAATTTAAAATAAAGCAAAAAATTCTTTTATCATCAGAAGGATCGCGTAAGGCAATCTCACACAGCTACCAGTTTTCCAAATTGGTTTGAAATTAAATATTTTATGGATATTAATAATTCGTCTACTGCAACTGCAACAATAAGTCAAAACCAGACTCAGACCAAACAAGCATTACAAAACAATGCTGCCGGGGTTTTGATGAATTCTGTAACTAAAAAATACGGTTCATTTACCGCAGTAGAAAATTTAACAGTAGAAATTCCCGCAGGATATTATTGTTGTTTGCTTGGTCCTAGTGGCTGTGGAAAAACTACCGCCTTAAGAATGATCGCGGGACACGAAGAGGTGACTAGTGGCGAAATTTATATTGGAGATCGCAAAGTAAATAAGATCCCAGCAGCAAAACGTAGCACCTCAATGATGTTTCAAAGCTATGCCTTGTTTCCCCACAAGACGATTTGGGAAAATATTGAGTTCGGGCTAAAGATGCAACAAGTGCCAACAAAAGAAAGACGCACTAGAGTTGGAGATATGCTAGATTTAGTGGGTTTGACTCACTTGAGCGATCGCAAACCAGAGCAACTTAGTGGCGGACAGAGACAGCGCATTGCTCTTGTTCGTTCTTTAGTTACCCGTCCTCAAGTGTTAATGCTCGATGAACCCCTCAGTGCCTTAGATGAAAACTTACGAGTCAGAATGCGGAGAGAGTTGAGGAAAATTCAACAGCAATTTGGCATGACTTTCATTCAAGTAACCCACCATGTTGAAGAAGCCTTTTCCCTTTCTGACCAAATTGTAGTTATGACTCATGGCAAGATCGACCAGTTTGCCAGCCCCGACGAATTGTTTGATACTCCCGCCTCTCAATTTGTCGCCAAATTCATGGGGGACAATAATATCTTCCAAGGCAAAGTAGTCAACTGTGTTAAGGATAGCGATCTTGATTTAATTCAATTAGAAGTAGCGGGTTTGGGTAATATTTTTTGTCGTGGACATGGTGTAGCGGTAGGAACCGAAGCAGCTTGTTCGATTCGCCCTGATCTCATGTTTATCGAACCCTATAACCCCGATATTCCCGCTAGTTCTTCTCTAGCAGCCAATCAGATATCGAGTCGCATTACCGCAGTGGAAATGACAGGCTTTGTAACGCGAGTTTCCCTGATGGCAGAATCGACAGGACAAGAACTACTTTATAAAATTCGCACTGAAGATTGGCGTTCTAACTCTCTCCACGAAGGTCAATTAGTCGTTCTTAGTTGGTCAAAAGATAACTGTATTTTTCTGCCCAATTAGCAAAAAAGTAACTAACTATGAATTATCAGTTTGATTTTTCTGTAATTTGGGAGAATATTGACTTACTAATAGTTGGAGCTTGGTTAACTCTAAAAATTTCTTTTGTGGCGATCGCATTTGGCATAGCACTGGGGATTCTGGGTTCGCTGGCTCGCACATCTGGCAATCGAATTTTTAATGGTATTGCCCTGGCTTATGTAGAAATTATCCGCAATACTCCCTATTTAATTCAGCTATTTTTCATCTTTTTTGGTCTACCCAATTTAGGCATCAAATTATCCGCAGAACAGGCAGCAATTCTTTCTCTAGCAGTTAATTTTGGAGCCTATTCTACAGAAATTATCCGTGCTGGAGTCGAAAGTATTCATCAAGGACAAATCGAAGCAGGTTTAGCCATTGGCTTTAAAAAACTGGCGGTATTTCGCTATATCGTTATCCCTCCAGCTTTAGCTAATATTTACCGAGCCTTAATCGGTCAGATAATTCTCGCCGTGCTGTTTACCAGTGTGATATCCCAAATTGCAGCCGAAGACTTGACCTATGTAGGAGACTATTTGAATTCACGTACCTTTCGTAGCTTTGAAATTTACTTCACCTTGGCACTGCTTTATCTAGCAATTGTCTGGCTAATCAAAGGAATAGCTTTTTTAGTGGAAAACAAAGTCTTTGCATTTGCTAAATATAAACGTTAGTTTTAAATGTTCCAAATCATGGAAGAATTTACCCTTTATCGTATATTTATTAACTTAGTAATTGCTACCAAATGGACGTTAATTCTCTCTGTGATCTCTTTTGTCGGAGGTGGAATTGTCGGTTTTTTGGTGATGCTGATGCGGATCTCTCCAGTTAAGTGGCTGAAACAAATTAGTTGGTTCTATGTCGAATTTTTTCAGGGCACTCCCCTATTACTACAACTATTTTTAGCTTTCTTTGGACTTTCAGTAGTATTTGGGGTCAATCTATCACCCATAGCAGCAGCGACTTTGGCTTTGACAGGATTTACCAGTGCCTTTCTTGCCGATATTTGGCGTGGTTCGATTGAAGCTTTGCCTCATGGACAGTGGGAAGCAGGTTCGGCGATCGGATTTGGCTACTTTAAACAGTTGCAATTAATAATTTTGCCTCAGGCA
The DNA here is from genome assembly GCA_030065315.1 of Xenococcaceae cyanobacterium MO_167.B52. Lineage (GTDB taxonomy): Bacteria > Cyanobacteriota > Cyanobacteriia > Cyanobacteriales > Xenococcaceae > JASJCP01. The sequence continues at coordinate 8,861 of JASJDB010000142.1, forward strand.
GTGAAAATAGCGATCGCTCCTACTGTGGGCTTTTTAGTACAGGTGATTAAAGGAACTTCTCTAGCTTCAATTATTGGTTTTACCGAACTATCTAGGGCAGCAGCCTTAATTAACAACGTTACTCTAAAATCTTTGCTCATATTTGGTTTAGCGGGTTTGATTTATTTTGCAGTTTGCTATCCCCTATCTATCTGGAGTCAGCAATTAGAGAAAAAATTAGCTTATAAAGCTTAGGAGAGAGCGTCGCAATGACTTGGGATTTTTTTAAAGCAATATGCTTCAATAAGTTGAGAAGATTTTTGGCTCTGTTTTGTGGCAGTTTGTTGCTCACTGTAAGTATCGCTTCCTGTTCGGGAGCAGACTCAGTTAAACCTCAAGGGCAAATTTCTACCAAAGATATTGCTCGGATAGCTGCTATTGGAACGCTCCAAGATATTCAAGCAGCAGGAAAAATTAAGATTGCCGTACCTGCTGATTTTCCTCCCTTTGGTGGAGTAGGACCAGATATGCAGCCTAGAGGTTACGATATTGATGTCGCCAATCAAATTGCAGCAGAATTAGGAGTCAAACCCAAACTAATATCGGTAATAGGAAATTACCGCATTCCTTTTTTGCAGACTAACCGCGTCGATTTAGTCATCTCCAGTTTGGGCAAAAACCAAGAAAGAGCAGCAATTATCGATTTTTCTCAGGCTTATGCACCCTTTTTCTCTGGGGTATACGGTACAGCAAATGTTAGTGTTTCTTCTCTTGAGGATCTTCAAGGGCAGACTATTGGTGTCGCTAGAGGCTCCCTCGAAGATTTGGAAATCTCTAAACTCCCTCCAGAGCAAGTAGATATCAAACGCTATGCCAATAATAGTTTGACTGCTTCAGCACTTGTATCGGGACAGGTCAATTTAATTGCTACGGCAAATGCAGTTGCTGCCAAATTAATTAAAGACAACCCCGAACGGAAAATCGAGAATAAATTCATTCTTAAAAATTCTCCTTGTTATGTTGGCGTTCGTAAAGGAGATGCAGAACTTCTGCAACGAGTAAACGAAATTATAGCCAATCTCAAACAATCTGGAAAATTGGATCGACTATCCCTCAAGTGGTTTGGCGAACCTTTGCCCCAAGATTTCCCTGCTACTACTTAAAAGTCAAAAAGCATAGGACAAACACCATGACTGATTTTCAGACCCACTCGCGCTCATCTGTGACCGCTCCCCCAGAAACTAAACCGATTATCGTCGCCCGCAATGTAGAAAAATGGTACGACAATGGCTTCCACGTACTCAAAGGAGTTAGTTTAACCGTTAAGCGCGGTGAAGTAGTAGTCTTAATGGGACCTTCTGGTTCAGGAAAATCTACTTTTATTCGCACCTTTAACGGTTTAGAACCCTATCAGAAAGGCAGTATTACCATTGATGGTACTCCTATTGCTCATAACAACAAAGGAATTGAATTAGTACGCCGAGAAGTAGGGATGGTTTTCCAGCAGTTTAACCTATTTCCCCATCTTACAGTCCTCAAAAATATTACTTTGGGACCAATTCACCTCCGACGGTTAACTAAATCTGAAGCGGAAGCAAATGCGATGGAACTATTAGAACGGGTTGGTATTACCCATCAAGCTAATAAATATCCAGGTCAACTTTCTGGCGGACAACAACAAAGAGTAGCGATCGCACGAGCTTTAGCAATGCAGCCGAAAGTAATGCTGTTTGATGAACCTACCTCGGCACTCGATCCTGAAATGGTCAGAGAAGTATTAGACGTAATGAGGAGTTTAGCCAAATCTGGAATGACAATGGTTTGCGTTACTCACGAAGTCGGTTTTGCTCGCGAAGTAGCTGATCGCATTATCTTTCTTGCCGATGGATACTTGGTGGCAGATACCACACCCGAAGATTTTTTCAATAATCCAAAAGAAGAACGGTTGCAGAAGTTTCTCTCACAGATTTTGCATTAGCTAAACATGAGTTAGTAGTTAGTAGTTAATAGTTAGGACTTGCTGAATAAGTCTAAACCCTTTACAAATAAATGGTTTGGTCTTCAGGTAAAGTTGATAAAGTGCAAGAAATAAGCTTATCTACCTTCAAAATCCATACACTTTGAGATTGTCTAGATTATTCTGATTACCTCTTCTGACTTCTGACTTCTGACTTCTGACTTCTGA
>JASJDB010000143.1 GCA_030065315.1 Xenococcaceae cyanobacterium MO_167.B52
CGCTCAATTACTGCTGCCCGTCGTCGTTTGGAAAATCTTCCCTGCGGTGGTGGTTCCCCCCTGGCTCATGGGTTAGCTCAAGCGGTGCGGATCGGACAAAACGCTCGACAATCGAAAGATATTGGGCAAGTGCTAATTGCTCTGATTACCGATGGCAAAGCCAATATCCCCTTATCTCGCTCCCTGGGAGAACCCTTGTATGACATGGAGAAACCCAAGCTCAAAGAAGAACTGCTGAAGATTGCGGGGGCAATTCGCACCTTGGGGATGCAACTTCTGGTAATTGATAGCGAGAATAAATATATTTCCTCTGGCTTAAGCCAAGAACTGGCTCAAATGGCTGGGGGAAAATATTATTATTTACCCAAGACGACGGAGCGGGAGATAGCACTTATGGCTAAAAGCGCACTCCAATCTGCTATCTAGTTCCACTATCCCACCTTCGACAATAGCGATCGCTTTCCCACTAGCTGCTACTCACTACCTCTATTTTCACTACATGGTTATCACCACAAAATAATTATTACTCTTTTACACTTGGGTGATGTCGGAGTGTAGGGCAGTAGACCAGATAAGGGTTGTAATTCAAGGTATCCATTCAGGGTGAAAACCAATAAAAGGTAATTGTTCTACTTGATGATGAGAACTTTCTTGGGAAGGAGGAAGTAGTAACCACAGACGACTAGTGACAATAGTTTCTCCTGAGTCATTGGCAGGAATATTGCCATCAGATAGGGTGTTACTAGTTAGCACTTGATCGAATACTACTCCCAAACCATCGGGAGCAACACTAATACGACTATCTTGATATTCTGGTAAAGCTAGCAGGGGAGTAGTTTTATTAGTTTTGAGGTTGATTTCTGCTAAATAAGGCTGTTCTCGATACTCATCTCCTGGTTTCAATTCCGACAATAAACAGTAAAGATTAGTCGCAGTAGGGTTAAACTGACAGTCAATGATTGAGCCTTCTAGATTCAATAATTCTTTTTGGATTCCCTGATTATTGACATAAAAGAGCGATCGCGTATATTTAAGATTTTGATTGTCCCTATTGTAATTCACCATGGCAGCAGCCCTGCCATCAGGAGAAAAACTGACTACTCGTCCAAACTTAGGCAAAAAGTCTAGGGGTTTGGCTTCTGGTTGTAGGGGTAGTAGGGCAATTCCTTCTCCTTGCGCCACAGCCAAAGCTTTACTATCGGGAGTCAACAAAAAATCCCCCCCTGTGGAATTTTTCAATGGTTGAATAGAATTTTGCTCATCGATTATCCAGAGTCCAAAATCTTCAGGATTGCTGCGATTCAGTCTTTGTACAATAATCGTTTTTCCGTCTTGAGATAGATCGAATTTATTGTTTTGGTATTCTTTATTATCTAAAATCAGTTTTGGTTCAGGCTTTTCTTGACTCTGAGAAACATTAGACTGATCGGTTGATTCCCCATCATTAAATTCTGTAGCCACAGTATATAATTGCAACATCCTAATGCTATCTAGACCCGCACTTTTATCCGCTGCCGAAAATAGAATTTTATCCCCTTTGGGATAGGATTCAAAATCAAAAACTGTCAGATTTTCAGGGGTCAGAATAGTTTTGATTTGCCGAGTCCAATTGTAGAGGATTAGTCTGCCCCTTTCTGACCCTTCAGTACCAATATAAGCTAAACTGCGATCGCGTGTTTTAAATTGACTGAAAAAAGGTTCGATCTCTTTTCCTAACTCTCCTTTAGTGGCAAACTGTTGTCTAGCTTCTTGTAGAAATACTCGATAGGTTTCCCCATAGGGTGCAGGAATATTTAAAGTATATGCCAGCTTGTTTCCCGCCCAGCTAAATTTTCCTGGTAACGGGGGTTCAATCACCAGATTTTTTTCGACACTATTCCGATCCATAGGACGGTTAAAAGTCATTAAAAAGGCTTTATCTTCCGCACCAATTAGTTGATTTTGCCAACTAAATTCTTTAACTTGAGGTTGTACTTCAAACCAACAATCACCACTACATCTATTACTAGTAGAAATCAAAAACCCTATAACAAGGCTTAAAAGAACTATTAACGCGATCGCAACATTATCTATAGGTTGAATTTGTTGTTCATTTTTCATTTTTAATAGTTAGTTCTTAATTATTTCTGAAATAAGTAGTTAGGCAATGTTAAATGTTAAATGTTAAATGATTACTGATCACTCTTAAAATAGGGATCTTTGGGCGTGGGAATTTGTTTGATTTCAGTGGGAACTAGGGCTAGTTTTCGTTGATTTTGGTGGTCTTTGCTGGGTAAATTAACAGTAGCCATAGTTCCTGTAATTTCTAACCAAATATCTGAGGGATATATACTACTGTTACCTTCCAATTGAACAGGAATGCCAATAGGATAAGCATCTACGGCGCAACAAGTGACGATAAAACGAGATAGTAAAAAGTAATTCTCTGGCAGTTCTGGTAAATGCAGCACGAAGCCTATAATTTTTGCAGGCTGTCCCTGATAGGCATCGGGTTCAGGATAAGCATTTAAAGTCCGTACCCAATCAATCAGCGATCGCTCTTCAGGTTTGATAGTAGCAACGAAAGACTCAGGTTGAGAATGGGTTAGAGGTAAATTTTCCGTTACCCCCCTTTGTAAAGCGATTTTACTAGTTAAAACATTAGGAGAAATGATTAATCCTGCGAGCGCAACTCCCAGTAGTAAAGTCCGACTGAATTTAGCAGGAAACAGAGTTAGATGTTGAGAACTATCTGAAGCATAATTAGAAGAGCGAACAAATAATATGCTTCTAACGATACTGATTAGTAACAGAAAGATACCTGTTATTACCACCAACCAAAAGTAATTAGGATGAATTAATAGTTTATATTCTCCAGTAACTGCGTATTTTAACAATAAACATCCCCAACTAATCAGCACCACATTATCTAACCAGAAGCTCCAATTAGGTTTTTTACGCTTTCCTTTGATAATATGCAAAGTCCTATTTTTCTTTGTAGTTGGTAATGGTTTATTGAGCATTATTTTAGATATATTATTTATAGCAATTACTAATCATTGGTAGTTATTAGTTAATGGTTAATACCTGTCTTTTAGTATCTCTTTTGCTTCAAGAAAAATAACTATAAATAAAAGTTGATAAAAAAGTTAATTGAGCTACAATTACGAAGATATAAATAATAATTTTAGGTTTAAAAACAGATGCCATTAGTCCAATTGCTTTGATATCAATTGTGGGACCAAAGATTAAAAATGCCAGTAAAGAGCCACTATTGAAAGTTGCAGCAAAAGAAAGAGCGAAAAAAGAGTCTACCGTGGAGCAAATAGAAACTATTGCTGCTAGAAGCATCATTGCAATAATAGAGCTAATAGTATCGTGACTTAAATTTAAAACTATTTCGCGGGGAATAAATACTTGAATTATAGCTGCGATCGCGCTGCCAATAACTAACATTCCCCCCAATTCCCTTAGTTCTAGAACTACATTATCTAGAAAGCTTTGAAATTTAGAACTGTTAGCTAAAGCAACAACAGGAGACAAGGTTTCTGTTAATAATGCTTCCATTTTTTGGGGTTGTCCCGATGTTCCCAATAAAAAAGTTCCAGATTGTAATAGTAAAGGTTGGGATTCCTGATTCTTGTTAAACTCTCTAGAGCGACCATTTACTAGTACATTAAATCGCCTTGCCAAATTGGGTTGTAATAAAGTTTTAGCGTTTTTTTGCACACTAAAAATACACCCAATAATAGTAGCAATTGCCAGAGAAAAGATAACCCGAAAAATGACAATTCGGGGTTGATCACCAAAAGCCACCCAAGTTGACCAAATCACTACAGGATTAATAGTAGGTGCTGCCAGAAGAAATGCGATCGCAACTCCAGGAGAAACGCCCTTCAAAAGCAATCTTCTAGCAACAGGAACATTGCCACATTCACATACAGGAAATAAAAACCCCACACAGCTGCCAACTAAAGCACCTAAAAAAGGATTACTTGGTATTTTGGTAATTAATTTACGCTCATCTACCAGCAACAACAAAGAACTAGAAACTAGCACCCCCATTAACAAAAAAGGCATTGCTTCTACTAATAAACTTAAAAATAGGGTAAAAGCATTATGCAGTTGACTCATATTTAGTAATCATGATTTTTAATTAAGTATTTATAAAAAATAACTCTGACAATTAGAACTCAATTGCCAGAATCTAGACTTAATATACCCTATTTATTCATAATAATTAAAAAATTGTAGCTGTTCTTTGGAAAACTTTTATACTAAATTCAGCTTTCTGCTGAATTGGTATCTTTAACAGATTTTGCCTTCGGAGAAAATCTGATGGGGTCAACTACAATCAAACTAAACATCAAACCTAAACAGGAGAAAATTCAAAAGAAACATCCTGAGTAATCTGAAGATTATCTAACCTTAAAAAGGAATATCATCTAGTTCTTCATTGGTATAATTTCCTGGCGCAGAGGTTTCAGGAACATTCACAGTAGGGGTTGGAGCATATTCAGCTACCGTACTGACTGGTGCTGATGGCTGGGGTGCGGATTGAAAATTAACCCCATTGGCAGGCTCTAATGATTGGGAAGGATAACTACTATGACTGCTTGCTAAAGGAAAAATTCGAGAAATAACTAGCTCGGCGCGTTTTTCCTTATAACCTTCTTTCATTTCGATTGTATTCATACTGAGACGACCCTCAATAACAACACGATCACCAGTATGATATTTTTCACTAATTTCTGAGGCTAAACTCCCCCATCCTACAGCTTTTACTCTGGCAGAGGGGTCTTCAGAGCGCAATCCAGGGAACTCCACCATCATATTAGATACTTCCAAATTATCAGCGGTTTGCCGTAGTTCAGGCTCACTAATAATTTCTACCATCAATACACAGCTATTCATGACTTCCAAACTCCTACTTAATTAAGTTCAATTGTACCAAATATTGAGACTAATCTTTGAGCAATAATATAGCCCTTCTCAAATAGTTGAGGCACATCTAACACAGCGATTCTACAAAAACCAGGATATTAGTGGTATCTCATTAAAATGAGAACCACGATATTTAATATTAACTATTTAGTTTACAAGTCTCCTCTGACTAAACCTTGTTCACGATCAATAAATTGTTGTACTTTTTGACGATATTGACTTAGATGTTCATCTACCCAGTCTCGGCTTTCACTATTAGCAAAGATGTGAACTTGGGGTTCTCCTGCATCGGGTAAAATCAGAACCCAGTTATCATTTTGAGGATTAATAATTTTTACCCCATCGATTAACTCTAGATTTTCTGTGGGATGGGTTTCTACTAAATAACGCATTAATGCACCTTTAATCTTCCAAGGACAGCGTACAGTATAAGTTTTATGACAAACTGTTGGTAATTCACTACGCAATTGTACTAGAGAGCGCTCTTGAATGGTCAGCATTTCGATTAATTTAGCAATACCAAACATGGCGTCAAACCCTGGGTGAAGTTGGGGGAAAATAAACCCAATATCCCCACTACCACCCAATACCACATTAGGATTATCTTGAGAAGCTGCCATTAAAGCCGTAGGATTAACTTTAGTCCGAATTACATTCCCATCATGACGACGGGCAATTTGCTCAACGGCACTAGAAGCATGAACAGGAACAACTATGGTACAGCGAGGATTAGCTGTCAAAATAGTATTAACCATGAGAGCAGTTAAAAGTTCCCCACGAATGGGTAACCCAGATTCATCAACCAAAATAAATTGCTCTCCATTGGCTGATACTTGCACTCCCAAATTAGCTTTTAGGGCTTCCACTACTTGACCTAATTGATGGAGTAAAACTTCTTTTTCCACTCCAGAAATAGCATTTTGTCTCAAACTAGCATTGAGTACCACCGCATCAGTACCAAACTTAGCTAAGAGCTGGGGTAAAATTGCCCCCGATACAGAATAAACATAATCAATGACAATTTTCGAGCCACTATGGCGAATCGCCGAAACATTTAGGTGTTTTTCAAAAGTGCGACTGTAAGTTTCAATTATTCCATCTGGGTATGCTACATTACCGATTTCTGGAATAGAAGCCCTGCGTAAATCTTCTTTAAAGTAAGTCCCCTCAATTTTCTTTTCTTTAGATTTAGAAATACTAATTCCCTTGTGATCAAAAAATTCAATCAGAATATAATCGGGACGATTCGGCTCTAAACGGACATGAATACCTCCTGACGCATTGAGACGATTAGCTAGAGTTCGAGAAATGGGGATCGCTGTAGCTTCTAGATTTTGCACATTTACCCCAGCAGACATCAAACCTGCAATCAGAGAACGGCTAACCATCCGAGACACACTCCGTTGATCCCGAGAAGCTAAAACAGTAGTTCCCAATTTCATGGTGGAACCATAGGCTGCACCTAGCTTGACTGCAAATTCAGGAGTAATATCAATGTTGGCTAGTCCTGAAACTCCCCTTTGTCCAAACAGATTGCGTTGAGCCGTATTGCCCCAAATCAAGTTGATGTTTAATATGGCTCCAGATTCTATTCTTTTGCTGGGCCAAACCCTCACACTAGGCGCAATTTGAGCTTCTTCTCCCACAGTACACAAGGGACCTACTACTGCACCTTCTAGAACTTGAGAACGACGATCTACTCTAGTACCACGGGCGATAACACAAGCTCGTAAATGAGCTTCGTCTCCTACGGTTACACCATTCCAAATGATCGGACGTTTTAAGTCTGCATCGGTACCAATAGTTACATTATCCCCAATTACTGTGCCTGCCTCGATTTTGGCTCTGGAACCAATACGACAGTTACGACCAATTAAGGCTGGGGTTTGAATTTGGGCAGAGGGATCGATATAAGTATTTTTACCCACCCACAGTCCAGGTGATTTTTCTTCGTAGGCAAAATCAAGTTTAACCTTTTGTTCGAGAGCATCATACTGGGCATCGCGATAAGCATCCAAATGACCTACATCACACCAATATCCTTCTGCAATGTAACCATACATAGGTTCTTGCTTTTCTAATAATAAAGGAAATAAGTCTTTAGAAAAGTCTGATTCTTCCTTTTCTGGTAGATAGTTGAGAACTTCTGGCTCCAGGATATAAGTCCCCGTATTGATCGTGTCCGAGAAAATTTCACTCAGAGAAGGTTTTTCCAAAAAGCGATTAATTCTGCCATCTTCATCAGTAATTACTACGCCAAACTCTACAGGATTGGGGACACGAGTCAAAATCAGAGTTGCTTTAGATTGCTTTTTCTTATGATATGCGATCGCAGCTTGTAAGTCAAAATCCGTGATACCATCCCCACTAATTACTAAAAAGGTATCATCTAGCCATTGTTGAATATTTTTAACACAGCCAGCAGTGCCTAAAGGTTGCTCTTCTTCGATGGCATAACTCATTTCGATGCCAAAATCTTTACCATCTTGGAAGTAGTCACGCATCACATCAGGAAGATAATAGAGCGTCGCAATAACTTCTTTAATATTGTTGCGTTTGAGAAGATTAATAATATGTTCTGCTATGGGGCGATTGAGGATTGGCACCATCGGCTTCGGGAGATCGCAGGTTAGTGGTCTTAGTCTAGTCCCCGAACCTCCAGCCATCAGTACTGCGCGCATAATTTCTCCTTGCCGTTTAGTTTAAGATTATGGATTAGGAAAATCCTTCTTTAACTTATATTATTTTCGAGCTTCATTATTATCTTTCCTATAGATATTGGGAAATTGGAAGACAAGGGAGGGTGTTATTTTTGACACTTTCTCCCTATGGGGAGTTTTAAAGATAATTGTTTTTAATCTGATCTTTAAAGTCTGATGGGGCTAGTTTATAGGCTTTGTTAATCAAAGGTTTGGCTATATCATCTTTGCCTTGTTCTTTTAATACTAGTCCTTGGGCTAATATGGGTCTAAAATCGGTTTGATCTGCTGCTGCAACCTCATCAAAAACCTCTAATGCTGCTTCATAATCTTTTTGTTGAGTATAGATTTCCCCTAATAGTAATTGAGTAGAACTCACATCAATGCCCAAATCTGACTCTTCTTTACCCTGATTAATGGTATTCTGTAATAGTGCGATCGCTTTAGTAGGGAGGTCTTGAGTCAAAAACAAATTTGCTAATCCCCCCAAAGCCATAATATTACCTGGTGCTTGTGATAGCACTTGTCTATAGGCTGCTGCTGCACCTTCGTAGTCGTCAAGATATTGTTTAGTTTGGGCTAGAAGCACATTATAGTCTGCCTGTTCTGGATGTAGTTGAGCTAATTTTTCTAGGGGTTCGAGAGTTTTTTCAATCTCTTGCTGTTGCAGACGCACAGTTAATAACTCTCTCAGGGCAGTCTCATTATTGGGTTCTTTGACTAGGACTTTTTCATAACCTATGGCTTCTGATTCCAACTTCACCTTCTCTTGTTCTGCGATCGCAATATTTGATTCTGAATGATCTTCTGACAAGAGGGGACTCTCCTGCATCATACTACTAATCAAAGGTAGTCCTGAAAATATAATGAGGGAAAATAACATTAAACCCAACACCATATACATCCAACGATTTTTTTTACTATCCATTGTCATAGGATTAATTAGCTACAATGAGCAGATTAACTTAAGTTCTGTTTTATGATTGATTAGTCTTTGTGACCATAGTTTATTCTAGTCGTAGAGCCAAATTTATTTTTGGTCTTATTACTAGATTAAATTTTCTTCTTGGAAGCTATTTTAACTTTGAAAACAGTAAAGTAATAGTATCTTGTCTCTTTTACACAGTCACCTAGTCTCCGCCTTTGAACGATGTCCATGAATCCTCCTGAAAATAAGACTCCTAAAATTAACCTCGACCGTGGGAAACCCTCTCGACCAGAGTCTCCCTCTAATCAGGGTGATGGGGAAAAACGCCATCCCTTGTCTTCTTCCCCTCAATCAACAGCAGAAGCCAATAAGAATAAAGACAGGACTCAACCAATTCCCCCTCCTTCTCATCCCCGACAATATCGTGCCATTGGTCTAATTCAAGCTAAATATGAAAGAAGTGAAGAACAACTTACTCAGGGATATCTGATCACTGCTGATGGCACAAAAATTGAGGCGGTAGTTTTAGGTCGAGTTATTAGTCTTGTTAAAAACCATCTTGATATGGATAAGCAGCATTTATGGGTAGTTTATCCTCGAACCAAAACCGAAAATGACGGTTTACATGTTCAGATTGTGGGAGTTTGGGAACCTGAAACCCTTAGTAAAGATGATGAATCTGGTCAAACCGAAACCATACCAGTAGAAGCTGGTTATTTTTCAATTCGAGGAGAAGTAATTTTCTTCAATGCAGCAGAAAAATCGATAGTTGTTAAAATTAAGCAATTCCCTCGCAAAGAAGGAGATAAACCCAAATTTTTTAAACTCAAACTCAGAGGGGTTTTGGGAGAAAGACCTCTCAAACGCTTCTATGATCTAAATGTTCATCTTGAGGGAGAAAACCTAGTGGTTCAAGATGGTACTGATTTAGGCTTTGCTCAGAAAAAACCTCGATTTAAGACTAAAAGTAAAAAACCCAACCTTAAAGCTAGTAAGCGGGTTTTACCACCTCGTAAACCAACTTCGGGCTCTCGTCCCAAACCTTCTAAACCCTCTCTGAAAAAACCAAGTAGTTAATTCAGGAACTTCGAGGGTCTTGAGGAATGAAAGTTCGGTCTTGGGGAAGAGAAGCCACTGGTTCAGTTAAAGTAAATTTTCCTTGCTGGATTTGCTGTTGTAACTCTTCCGCAATTTGTCGAGAAAAAGAGATACTCGTCAGAGGTGCAACCCTAACAGTTCTGCCATCAATAGTAATACGTCCACTTTTAAGTTGTTGGTAGGTTACTAAACCAAAGGTAGGACGGACTCGCCGAGGAATGGAAAAATCGATTACAGGAGCAACAATATCTTTGTCTTCTACTGTACATCTGAGAATTACTTCTTCTTCTAAAACTGGTAATGGTACCCCCACTCCTAACATTAAAGAAGAACCATAATTTTGAAAATAACAACCTCTAACCCAGTGAGCGTCCATTTGTTTAGCATCTCCAATTAAAGCTACAGTAGCAGCAGGACCAATAGGAGTACGGTTGGGTAGCCTTTTCTGAAGGGGAAAATGCTGTGTCCCTTCCCAAGCTACATAACCTACACCACCACCGAACCAGATTTTTGTGCCAATGCCAATTAAATTTAAGTCTGGATCATTTAATAGGGGGGAAATTGCCCCAGGATTAGAAAAAACTGCATTACCTAATCTAGGTCGTAAGCTGCCTAAATAAGTATATAAAATGCGATCGCTGCCATTCACTCCAACGATAAAATTTTGATACAAATTACGAGGATTAAATAAATAAAACTGATTAATAGTATCTTTGCTAATGGTATTTTCAAAAGATTCTCTGGGATAACAATCGGTGGGTTGTCCTAATGCCTTAAAGTTGATACTTTTTCCCGCAATCAAGTCTTGAATTACATGACCCCCACCTCGTTTCAGATTGGTACGAGAACTAGTCTCTAGCTCTTTAATTTCACTCGTATTCTGACTGGCAATAGCCGTAGCCCCCAAATACAAATCTACTGCCCCAAATCCAGCATAACCAGGTACTCCATCAAACCAACATTGACTAATCTTAATCGGTGGATCGGTATGTCCTAGATTAATGATTGCTCCTGAAGACTCCATTGGCTCAAAAGTGCCAGTACAAACTACATCTACTTCTTGGAAAGCTTGCGTGACTCCAATATCTTGGACTTTTGCTTTTAACTGCTCTATTGTCCAAGCTACTACTTGACCAGAAAGAATTTTGTCATTAATCTCAGCAATAGTTCGCATATAATTTGAGATAAAAGCTCAATTATTCATTTAACGTAATGTCGGGCATTCATGAGGGATCGCACCGCTATTCTCTACCACCTGATTGATTTTCAATATACTCTTTGATAACTTCTAGAGGTGCGCCTCCACAACTAATAATGCACTTTGAATCGTGCCATAATTTAGCATTTTTTCCCCAGTAAAACTTAGCTATTTCTTGGGGATATTTTTTTCTAATAATTCTACTACTCGCTGATTTTAGCGAAGACACCAGATTAGAAATATTGTTGTTTGGATGTA
>JASJDB010000144.1 GCA_030065315.1 Xenococcaceae cyanobacterium MO_167.B52
CATACTGAAGTTAATTCGCCTATTGGTGACAATTCTGTTTATTGTCAAGATTTAGCAAGGGATCGGGAAAACAAAGGATTGTATTTTGCTGACTGTATCACCGCTAATTGTGCCAATTCCGAAGCAGTTAATCAAAGACTACTCGACCCTGTTTTAAATTATTTATGCGATCGCATAACTGAACTAGATCGGGTCTATATATCTTCCTGTCAAGAGAATTTATCAGAGTTACAGCAGAAAGTCGCAGGGGAATTAGAAAAAGCCAGTCTAGTATTAAAAGGTTTGCCTCAAAACAGTAATTACTTTCCTAAATTTATCGAGCTATTTGACAAGCTTTGGGTAGAATTAGCCAGTGGGTTAGAAGAATTACTACAAGATTTACGGGTAGAAAGAGATTTAGAAAACTTGGAATTCAAGCAACAGATAGAAGCTGCGGTAACCGCTTGTCGGGAAGACAATGGTATTCCCACAGAAGATGAAATTGAAAAACTACGCCACAGCAAGGGAGGATATCCTAATGCTTATTACGAATACCTGAATGAAGTTCGCTCTCATTTATCCCAACATTTTCTACTTTTAGATGATGTTCTCAAAGAAGTAATCAACAAAGTCAAAACTCAAGTAGCTCAAATACTGATAGAACCAGGTAGATTAGGTAATCTAACCCCAGCCAGAGAAGCCGAATTTATTTCTGCGATCGCTGAACTAATCCCTGACAATCTTCAACGCCTCAAATTAGGGTTTCAAACCCTCGCAGAATTCGATCTTTCCTATCGTGGACTAATTCAACATCGCATCCGTCAACACTTAGATGATCTCACCCCTGATGAAACCTCATTACAACTTTCTCCATCTCCTTCTGCTGCGGAAGTATTAAGCTGCTTAAATTCGCTCCATGCTGAAGCTATTTATAAATGCGAAACTGCTTTAGATGATTTACTCGCCGAACCCAATCAAGCTGCATTTGCCATTGTAGAGGAGTTTTTAGACCGTATATTAAGAGCCAAACAAGTAAGACAAGAATGGCTCAAATTCTTACAAGAAATCTATGATCGTATTTGGGTAGAAGAATTTGAAGAGTTTGAGAACAATAGCAAAATTAGCCAACAGTGGATAAAAGATGTGGAAAGAGCGATTACAGCCAATCAAAAGGATAATCTTGACCTATTCGGGTAAAAGCAATTTAAAAAGGAAATCTTAATGCAAGAACTAAAAATCACCATGCTTGGCGCAAGTGGGGTAGGAAAAACTACCCTATTAACCGCAATGTACGAACAGTTTGAAAGTAATATCGGCAATACCAATTTACAATTAACCCCCGACGATGAAAGTGCAGCAATTTTGCAAGATCGCTTAATTGAGTTAAAAAGTCTGCTGGATGTCTTTGAAGCTAATGGAAGAGTAGGAATTCAGGGTACAGAAGCAATGGCGGGTCCCGAATCTCTGCGCTCTTTTATTTTTGGCTTGGGAAAAAAAGGTGAAACACCTTCCCTCAGTCTGCGCTTTTACGATTATCCTGGAGGATATCATGGAACTCACGCTGCAAAAGAAGAGAAAGAGTTTGTCAAAGAAATTCTACGGGAATCAACAGCTGTTTTAATTCCCATTGATGCACCTTCTTTAATGGAAAAAAACGGTAAATTCCACGAAAAAACTAATCGTCCTCAGCAGATTAAAGCTTTATTTAATGCAGCATATCAAGATTTAGATTCTCCCCGTCTAGTAATCCTGGCTCCCGTTAAATGTGAAAAATATCTCAAAAATAATAAAACCGCTAAACAACTACTAGAAAAAGTCAAACAAGGATATTCACCATTATTAGATCATTTTAATTCTCCTAGTTTAAATCCTTGGATAGCCACTGTAATTACTCCCGTACAAACGGTTGGGAGTGTTATTTTTTCCCGTATGGAAGTAGATAAGTATAATAATCCTCATTTTTATTTCCGTAAAACTCGTCATGATGCAGAATACTCTCCTATTGATAGCGAACAGCCATTAAGGTATTTGCTGCGCTTTATCTTAAAACTTCATCTTGATTCCCGACAATGGCAATTCTTTAATTTTCTACGTGACTGGTTGGAATTGGATACCCATCTTAAAAAAGCAGTGGATGAATTTGCCCGTGGTTGTAAAAGCAACGGTAATTTTTCTGTAATTAAAGGCGAAAAATGGCTCAATATATAAAGGAGAATAGAAATGGCTATTTACTACATTCAAAGTCGTGGAAAAAATCAAGATAAAGATTATCGTTGGCTAAGAGTAAAATCTAATGAATACTATCCAGAAAATCCAGATTTTTTACTACAACCAATTAAAAATTTATCATTAAGACCTATTGATCTAATTGAAAGTCAAAAGTTTTCTCTTATTCTAGTTGCCAAGAAAAATGATTATTATTTATTGATTACTGGATTGGAATCGAAAACCCGTACAGACTTCATGGGTCGTTCCCTACGTAATTCGTTATTTTTTGTAGGCAAAAAAGATAGCAATAATATAGAAATTCGTTCTCTTTTGATTAGGGCTTTACGAGGAGAAATAGATGGAGAAATAGACAAAGTTATCAGTGATGGAGATCAATACGGGTTTGAAGTAGATTACACTAACCTAAAACAATTATTAAATTCAACTTTGGCTATAGAAAATATTTATCAAACAGATTTAAGATGTAAAATAGGGAATAACTGTGATTATTTAAGAGAAGAATTAGCTTTAGAACTAGAAAGTAATGTCTTACCAGATAGAGAAGGATTACTTGTTTTAGTTAGTAGTATAAAATCAGCTTCTTCCTTAAAAACTACTGGTGTCTGGCGTGCTTTATCTAATAGAGTAGAATCTGAAAAATTTGAAGAATACGGTTCTTTGAATATTACCAGTCACCAGGCTCAAAAAAAAACAATATGGCTCTTGATCGCGATCGCTATAGTTATAATAATCGCAATCTTGATCACAGTAAAATTAGTCCCTCTGAAACAGTCTCAAATAGAGAAATTGAATTCTCCCTCAATCCAGAATCCCTCGCCAAGTTCTTTGAAGATGGATTCGAGTTCAATAGAATTGCAACCTTTAACTTGTCAGATAGCCAAAGAAGAAAACTTATTTCTATCGCCTTGTTTCTTAAACAACAAAGACAATTAACAGCTAAAGCCAAACAAGGAAAATTAGAAAATCAAGATTTAAAGCTTTTGCGAGAATTAGAAACTACTTTGACTAACTTGCAGAAACTCCTTCAAGAAATTAAGGAGCAAAATGATTGGAAAAATTGCAATTTTTAGATAGGGTTTGCTGAAAAAGTTTTCTGTGATGGAAGGTGTCTATCACGGATTCCTAAAGGATACACCTGCGGATAACCGCTTCGCATATTAGGTGTTAGGTTTTAGGTGTTAGGTTTTAGCGGATAGTAGTTTAATTTTTTCACTCTTTATTTTTTCTGCAATGCAGGGTATTCGAGGCAAAGGAGTTAATTTTCTGGGACTTAATCTACTTTTAGGGAGCTTAAAACTATTGATTTATAAAGGTTTTAGATTTATTCAGCAAGCCCTATTTAGGTACAATGAAGGGCATCATAAACCGCGTTTTGCTATTTTAGGGTTAACTTTCTTCCCTTAAATAACTCACTAAAGCTTGTAATCCTAGAATATAACTATTACTACCAAAACCACTAATTTGACCAATTACAACTGGTGAGATAAAAGAGTGGTGACGGAATTGTTCACGACGATATATATTGCTTAGATGCACTTCTACGGTGGCAATACCCACACCTGCGATCGCGTCTCTAATGGCGACACTTGTATGGGTGTAGGCACCTGCATTAATTACTATTCCCTGATATTGTGAAATAGCACCATGTATTGCATCTACTAAATTTCCTTCATGGTTAGACTGCAAGCAAGATACTTTAACTTGCAGTCTATTTCCTTCCTTTTTTAAAGAGTTATTAATTCCCTCTAGAGTGGTAGAACCATATACTTCTGGTTCTCTGGTTCCCAACAAATTGAGATTTGGTCCATGTAAAACTAGAATGCTAAGTTCAGACAAAGCTCAAATATGTCGTAAATAATTTAGCGATAATTGCGGTGACGAGGGTTTTTAACTGGGATGGGGATTAACTCTGGTTCTGGTTCAGCTTCTGGGTCTGACAAAATGTCGATTAATTTTTGTGCCCATTCTTTTAGTTTGTCCAGCAGTTTTTCTAAATAGTCCATCGAATAGACGGCTCCTCTATTTCAATATGTATTATTTAACTCGATCTTGACTCAAAGGGATAAAGCAATTATTTATTTATGGGTTCTAGACAGAGTTAACTTTTGTTGCTTTTTTGTCATAACCCTTAATAAGGTCTATTAGGGGTGATTATGTTATCTAACTTACATATACAGTAGCACAGGTTAGAGAAATGAACCTAATTTCTCTGTTAGGTTAGCCCAAAATCAGTAAGTATTACTGCTTAGAAAGCCAGCTTTGGCATTAAGATTTATTGCACCAAGGCTTGGAGAAACAATGAAAGTAGCAAGCTAAAAGATGCGTGAGTTCGGAATTCGGAATTCGTAATTCGGGGTTATGATTTTTTTAACGAACGAATAATAGTTTCCAGGATATATAATTTATCATCCAACCTAGAAAAATTGCAGTTTTTGGGTTTTGTCGAACTCACGTTAAAGATGTGTTCGATCTTCTGGTTTCAAAGATTTAGCCATTATTTTCCTATTTATTTTGTTGTTGTTGAATTTAGTTTGTAACTTATCAGGAAGAAGTCAATGAAATTAGCTTATTGGATGTATGCTGGTCCTGCTCATATCGGTACTCTGCGCGTTGCCAGTTCTTTTAAAAATGTTCACGCAATTATGCACGCTCCTTTAGGAGATGATTATTTTAATGTGATGCGATCAATGTTGGAGCGAGAAAGGAACTTTACTCCTGTTACCGCCAGCGTAGTAGATCGGAATGTATTAGCAAGGGGATCACAGGAAAAAGTTATTAATAACATTACTCGCAAAGATCAAGAAGAACATCCCGATCTTATTGTTTTAACTCCTACTTGTACTTCCAGTATTCTCCAAGAAGACTTACAGAACTTTGTTGATCGCGCTCAAATGGATGCTCAAGGGGATGTCCTATTAGCAGATGTGAATCATTATCGAGTTAATGAATTACAAGCTGGCGATCGCACTTTAAAGCAAATTGTTGAATTTTATCTCAAAAAAGCTCAGAAAAAAGGAGAATTACCCCAAGAAAAAACGGCAAAACCTTCCGTAAATATTATTGGAATCTCCACTCTAGGATTTCATAACCAGCATGATTGTACTGAGCTAAAACGCCTCATGGCTGACTTGGGAATTGAAGTAAATGAGGTAATTCCTGAGGGTGCGTCAGTGCATAATCTAAAAAATCTAACTCGCGCTTGGTTTAACCTAGTTCCATATCGGGAGTTGGGGATAATGACTGCGGAGTATTTAGCAGCAGAATTTAATATGCCTTATGTAGATATTACTCCTATGGGGGTAGTAGAAACTGCACGGTGTATCCGCAAAATTCAACAAGTAATTAATGCTCAAGGCGCAGCAGTCGATTACGAAGACTATATCAATAACCAAACTCTTTATGTCTCTCAAGCTGCTTGGTTTTCTCGCTCCATTGACTGTCAAAACTTAACAGGTAAAAAAGCTGTTGTCTTTGGTGACACTACCCACGCCATTGCCATGACTAAAATCTTAGCTCGCGAAATGGGCATTCATGTAGTTTTAGCTGGTACTTATTGTAAATATGATGAAGAGTATTTTAAACAGCAAGTTAGTGAATATTGCGACGAAATTTTAATCAGTGATGATAACGGCGCAATTGGAGACGCGATCGCTCAACTTGAACCTGCTGCCATTTTTGGTACTCAAATGGAGCGTCATGTGGGAAAACGCCTCAGTATTCCTTGTGGAGTAATTGCAGCACCAATTCATATTCAAGATTTTCCCATCGGTTATAAACCTTTTCTTGGTTATGAAGGAACCAATCAAATTGCTGATTTGGTTTATAATTCATTTACATTGGGTATGGAAGATCACCTCTTAGAAATTTTTGGTGGACATGATACCAAAGAGGTTATTACTAAGGGAATTTCTGCTGATTCTGACTTGAATTGGGATAAAGAAGCCAAAGCTGAATTAAATAAAATTCCTGGTTTTGTTCGCGGTAAAGTAAAACGAAATACCGAAAAATTTGCTCGTGAAAGAGATTTAAGTCTAATTACTCTAGAAGTTATGTATGCAGCAAAAGAATCCGTGGGAGCTTAGGTTTCATACTAAATCCGCTTACCAAAGTATACTTTTAGTTTAAAGCGTAGAATTAGCTTGAATCTTTCTGAATTGACCGATAGGGAATGACCGAAGGGAATACTTTAGTGCCTTTAGGGCTAAATTCTGAATTCTAAATTCCCACAAATTTAAAGTGTTGTATCTAAACAGGATTTAGTATTAGATATCTTAGCTTCTAAGCCTAAAAAAATAATGGGAACTTGGTCTTACAAAATTATGACCAAATTCCCAATTAATAAAAAATTTTTTTGGTGATTAAAGGAACATCTAGTTATAGACTTTTCCACCACCCCACATAGTACCTCTGAGTTCAGGTTGAATTAAAATGTACCCTGCAACTGATTCCATCTCTTCCTCGGTAAGATTACGCATCATAGGATAGAGATCGGAACGAGTTGTATTAGGATGCAATTCGTAAATTTGAGTTTCTCCGTCATAAGTAACGGGGTTTTTGAGATACTCCACAATTCCTGCAATATTGTCTTTAGCAGGTTCAGCATTAGCTAAAGCTTCTGCTCCTAATCCTACATTGGGATTAGTTTTAGTTAAGCCTGCTTTATGACAATAAGTACATTTATCAACAAAAACTCTTTGACCTTGTTTAACTTGTTTGAGACTAAGAACAATCTTTTCTCCTTGGTCATTGAGGTTAACAGTTCGGATACTTTCACTCAACTCAGCAGCATTAGCACTGCTGATATTAAATTGAAATGCGAATAGTAAGGTGGCTATCGTGGTTAAAAATAATCGCTTCAACATTGTTCTCCTCAAAAATTTTGGCTAAATCATAGAGCGAAATAGAAACATTAAATCTATTTTGTTAATCCTTTTTGATCCTGATTAAGCTCAGACTCCTCATCCTTCGGGGTGTTGGCAGACAAGATTTCGAGGATAACCATTTTGGCATCTTCTAATGCTAAACAAGTAGCTTCATTTTTATAGCTGATATTTAAGCGGTCGCAGAGACGAAATAGAGTTTCCACCTCAAGATCGTACTGTGTTGCTATGTCTAAAATAGATAAGTCAGCAAAGCCCATAGAGGTAATTCGGATCGAGGATAATAGATTAGGTTAAGCAATTTTCTCATGAAAACTACTCGTTATCCTAATTATCATCCCATTCAACAGACCCTTTTTTTGATCCTAGTTTAGGGAAATGTTGGAGTGAAGCAATTGAGGAGGTTTTATCAGCCAAAAGTTAACTGTTATTTATTGGTAGCATTATGGGACGACCTAAAGCTAGTTGAGCGTGTAAATCCACTACCCGACCAATAATAACGATTGCAGGTGCTTTAAATTCAGTTGCTTCAATCTGATTGATAATAGTATCTAGAGTACCGACTAGTTCTTCTTGGTCGCTTCTGGTTCCCCAACGAATCAAAGCAATGGGCGTATCAAGTTTTAATCCTGCTTCTAGGAGTTTACTAATGATGTTGGGTAAGTTGTACACTCCCATATAAATTACTATGGTTTCTGACCCTTTTGCGATCGCATCCCAATTGACATCAGGGCGATATTTTCCTACTGCTTCATGTCCTGTAACAAAAGTCACAGAAGAGCTATAACCCCGATGGGTCACAGGAATACCAGCATAAGCAGGAGCAGCAATACCTGATGTAATGCCAGGAACTACTTCTACGGGGACTCCTGCTGCGATCAGGTCAGACATTTCTTCTCCACCTCGACCAAAGACAAAGGGATCCCCTCCTTTGAGCCGTACTACCACTGCATTATTTTCGGCTTTTTGGATTAATAGTTCGGTTGTTTCTTTTTGTAACTTAGAATGACGACCCCGACGCTTACCTGCGTTGATTGTTTCAGCTTGGGGAGAAATCATTTGTAAAATAGCTGGACTCACTAGGGCATCGTAAATCACCACATCTGCGTGTTCTAGTAAAGTTTTGCCTTTAACTGTCATTAGTCCAGGATCTCCTGGTCCTGCTCCTAATAGATATACTTTACCCGTTGAGGAGGAAGGATTTATTGTTTCTTTATTACTAACTGCTTGCTCCTTGTTTCTGCTTTGAGGCTGGGATTGAAGTTGTTGACTCATATTTTAGGCAGTATATTATCGAAAATAAGTTTGGCTAAGGTTTCTGTTGCTCCCAGGGGTTGACCCATAATGAAGTCGGTTTGGGGGAATTGTAGTTGTAATTGGGCTACTTTTTCGGCGATCGCATCAGTGATTCGTCCTGGAAATAAAAAGTAAGGCACAAGAGATATTTTTTGGGGATTATTGACCATTTGTTCTTGGACAACTGCTTCTAAATGAGGTTCGGTTGACCAATAGGCTATCTGAGCATTGCAGTGACTAGCTAAATGTTCAGTTTGGTGCTTCGCTGTAGCTAGGCGACTACCATGAGCTAATAAGATTCTTGCTGAGGTAGAAAATTGCTGAAATTGCTCTAAAATTAGGGTCTTTAGTCCTGAATAGCTCCCTAAAGGAGGGCTTAACAAAATAGTAATTGGTTGGTGGAGTTGAGTTTGAGCTAAAGCAATTTCTGCGGGAATATCTTGGGTAACATGAACTCCCAAGCTCAAAAATAAAGGTACAATAACTAGATTTTTTTTGCCATTATTCCAGGCTTTTTTGGCAAATTGAACAATATTTTGATGCAATGGTAACTCTGCCAATTCTAAGGCTGCTATTTCTACAAGAAATGACAAAGTTTGAGATTTACGATTGATGATACTCGAATAGTTCTGAGCTGTTTTTCCAACAGATGAGTAACTCTGGTCAGATTGATCGATCAAGATGTTCAGATATTGCTCAAAATAATCAGCTAAATTACGACAAGTTTTTTGGGGTCTAGGGTCACGGCTACCGTGATAGACCAGAAGAAAAGCGGAAGATGAAGGCAATGAGAACTCGGACAAAAAATAATTAACCAGTATTCAGAACTCAATTTTCTACTCAGATAGTAACTCTATCTTAGTTATCGTTTCTGTAGCAAATTATATTTTATGTTCACCTCACAACATTCTCAAAATGTTTTTCTAAGTTAGATATTGAATCCTAAAGTCTTACAAAATCAGCCAAACATCTACTAAAGGTCGAAAGTACTCCGCCGTTTTATGACTGAGCGAAGCGATACTTCGTCAAAGTATCTCCATAATCCACAATTAATTGTCAAAAAATGAAGCCAATTTTTTCTAATAGACAAGAAGCAGGACGAACCCTAGCTAGTAAGCTAACTGCTTATCTTAATAATTCTCAAGCCATAGTGTTGGCATTACCCCGTGGAGGGGTGCCAGTAGCCTATGAAATTGCCAGAATGCTAAATCTTCCTCTAGATGTATGTCTGGTAAAAAAATTAACTATTCCCCAAAATTCGGAGGTAGTAATAGGAGCGATCGCCGAAAATGCCTTAGTACATGATTATAGTGGTCGTATGATCCTTATTGATGAAGACATAACTCAAACCTATCAAATTGATCCAGAAACAATTAGAGCGATCGCTGCTAGGGCAAAAGCGGAGTTAAAATGGCGTGATTCTTGCTATAGACACTTTCGTCCTTGGTTAAAAATTCGTGGACGGGTTGTGATATTAGTAGATGATGGAATTGCTACAGGCTCCACTATCCATGCTGCGGTTACCGCATTACGGCAACATCAACCCAAACAGATTATTATTGCTACTCCTGTTGCCTCCTTACCTGGCATAAAACGGCTCAAAACCTATGCAGATGAATTGATTTATTTAGTTACTACCAAATCTCTCTATGCTGTTGATTTTTGGTACGAAGACTCTTCTCCAGTAACGGATCAAGAAGTTTGTGATCTCCTCTCTCAAGAAACCCAAAAATTAACTGTGTAATCAACACCATCTTTACACTTAATGATTAT
Organism: Xenococcaceae cyanobacterium MO_167.B52; assembly: GCA_030065315.1. GTDB lineage: Bacteria > Cyanobacteriota > Cyanobacteriia > Cyanobacteriales > Xenococcaceae > JASJCP01. The sequence continues at coordinate 10,158 of JASJDB010000144.1, forward strand.
TGAGTTTGCTTCACAGTTAATGCCTGGCGATATTGTTGTAGCATTCTTTGTTTTCGTTCTAGATTACGTCTTTGACCAACTAGGGTTGCATTCAACATATTTTTGCGTTCTTGTTCTTGGGTCAACTGTTGTCCTAAAAAAGAACGGTCAATATCTCTAGAAAGATTAACCCTTTTCTGTAATTTTTTCACCATTTGACTTTGCATAAATAGTTCTTCTTCTTGTTCTTTCACTAGTTGAGTTAGTTCTTCTAAATCTTCCTGTAAATAGTTAACAATATTTTGCAGTTGATCTTTAGGAATAGAAATAATTTCTTCTGGTGTTAGCATCATTTTAGGTCTTTTTGATTTCTTAGAAATCTGAGAAACACTAAGCCACAATTCTTCTTTAGGTTGTTCAATAACTTCAGGCTTAGAAGTTTCTTCAAGCCTCTCTTCTAAAGCATGATAAAAATAATTTTTCGGTTCAACTTGAGGATCGATTTTATTAAACACAATTCCTAAAACATTTTGCCCTGATCGCAAAAGAATTTCTTTGGTAAAATTAACTTGAGAATGATTAAGACTATCAGGCTTGACCACCAACAATACCCCATCAGCAATCCGACCTAAGATTGGTGCATCCGCAGCTAAGTCTAAAGCTGGAGTATCAACGATAATAAAATCGTAAATTTTGCGCCAATGATCCATAACATCTTTCATTCGAGAAGAATCCAAGAGACTAGCAGGGGAGGAAGGAAGAGTACCTGATGAAACTAAATCTAGTTTGGGGAAAATTTTTTGAATCCCTTGATTAGTATCAATTTGTCCCTCAATTATGTTACTCAGACCAAAACAGGTTGCTCCAGAATCTTCGGGGGAAATAGAAGTTGTATGCCAAATTCGATGTTGTATCGGATAGTGTAAATTACCATCGATTAAGAGTACTTTGTGTCT
>JASJDB010000145.1 GCA_030065315.1 Xenococcaceae cyanobacterium MO_167.B52
AGTGGTACGAGCCTATATTCAAAATAAATTGTTTTCTTTAGGTTCTGTACAACGTCTTTGGTACACTGGTGCGATGTTTCGTTACGAAAGACCCCAAGCTGGTCGCCAGAGACAGTTTCACCAGATCGGATTAGAGTTAATTGGGACTGGTGCGCCTCGTGCTGATGTAGAAGCGATCGCGATTGCAACAGATATTCTACAGGCTTTGGGTTTAAAAAATTTAACTCTGGATATTAATTCTGTGGGAAGAGGGGAAGATAGAGAAAAATACAGAGAAGCTCTAATAGAGTATTTAGAACCCTATAAGAATGAATTAGACCAAGACTCTCAAGACCGCTTAACCCGTAACCCTTTACGAATCTTAGATAGTAAAGATCTCAAGACTCAAGAGATAGCGCAGAATGCTCCAAAAATTATCGATCACCTCAGTGATACTTCTAAGAAACACTTCGATACAGTATTGCAATTACTAACAGACTTGAGCATTCCCTACAACATTAATCACTGTTTAGTACGAGGATTAGACTACTATACCCACACTGCTTTTGAGATTAAATCTGACGATTTAGGTTCCCAAGCTACGGTTTGTGGTGGTGGTCGTTATGATGGTTTGGTAGCAGAATTGGGAGGACCCGATACTCAAGCTATTGGTTGGGCTATGGGTATGGAAAGATTAGTTTTACTCCTCCAACAACTTCAAAAAGTCCCCGTAACTCCCCCTGACTTTTATCTAGTGTCTCGTGGTACAAAAGCAGAAGCTCAAGGACTGGTATTAGCTCAAAAATTACGTAATGCAGGCTTAATTGTGGAATTAGACCTAAGCGGTAGCGCATTTGGTAAACAATTTAAACGAGCTGATCGCAGTGGTGCAGTTGCTTGTATAGTCTTAGGGGATGCAGAAGCGGAAAATGGGACTGTAAACCTGAAATGGTTGGCTTCTGGAGAACAAGAAGCGATCGCACAGTCTGCTTTACTAGCCGATATTGAAGCATTACGCAGTAAAATAGCTCAAATTAGAAATTAATATGGCAAAATACATCATGTGGGGTAGCTATTGTGAAAATGCCCTAGAAAAGCGCACTCCTTATCGCCAAGCTCATCTAGAAGGGCTAGGCAAGCAGAAAGAAGAAGGTATCTTAGTTACTTTGGGACCTACTAAAGACAATACTCAAGTTTTTGGGATCTACGAAGCAGAAAAGGCGGACATAGTAAAAGAGTTGGTCGAATCCGATCCTTATTGGCAAAATGGTATTTGGACTGAATACCAAATCAAAGAGTGGATTCAAGCTTTCTAGTTTAATTTAGTAGAGAGAGAGGGGAAACTATGGAATCAGAACAATCTCGCAAACAGTCTTTGTCCCAAACTGAGACAGTCAAGGAGCAGTTGCGGAAAACTAATGAGCAATTAGAAGGAGTTATTGAAGAGCTAAACAAAATAACTGTCCAACAATTACCAGAATCATCTTCTCTAGAAACTTTGATTCAAACTACAGAAGAACTAGAAGGTATGATATCCCAAGCCCAGAATTCCATAGAAAACCCTGTAATTGCAGCCGAAAAAGCTGCTGATACTGTTCAAGAAACAAAACTGCCCCAGGAGGAAAGTTCGGAAAAATCAGCACTAACAATAACTTCTAAAACTGCTAAAGTTCCTAAGTTTCAGCCACAAAGATTGTTGATTATAGGGATTGCAGCAGCGATCGCAATTTCTTTGATGCAAATCGGGTTACAATTCTTACCAGCCCAATCTCAAGCGATCGCAGAAACCGCTCCTCCAGAGATTGCTGCTGAACAACCAGTAGTCAAAAAAGAAGTAGAAAAAACCATTGAGCCAAAATCAGAACCCAAAAAAACTCTGATTCCGGAAGAAATCATGATTACTGAAACTGGCTCAGAAAGAAGAACTGAAATACAATTAATCGAACCAACTCAAACTACTTCCAAAAAGCCACCAGAAGTAGAAGTTGTTACTCCAGAAGTCAAACCCGAAGAAAAACCACCTGAGGTAAAAGTTGTTACTCCAGAAGTCAAACCCGAAGAAAAACCACCTGAGGTAAAAGTTGTTACTCCCACAGTACCTTCGACTCCTGAACAAAAATTGATCGCAGCTATCGAGCAACGGATTGCCAAAATTGCCACATCTTATGAACCAGAGTTATTAACTGCTATAGAAGCAGATCTTAAGAGCAGCAAATTATCAATCACACTTGATGATCAATGGTATCAAACAAAAAGCGATCGCCAAGATAAAATAGCTTATGAAATTTTAAAACGATCTCGTCAATTAGCTTTTGAAAAACTGATCATTCAAGACAAGGATGGCAAATTATTAGCCCGTAATCCTGTGGTGGGTAATAGAATGGTTATCTTGGAAAGGAATAATGAGCAATAAATAGAGAACGAGAGATAACGAGAGTTATTCTTATATTTCCTCTGTACAGCGACTACCGAAGTCATATCCGAAAGTGTCCCACGGGATACACCTGCGGATATATCCTTTAGGACTCCGAACTCCGAATTCCCCTAGAAGCTAAATCTGAAACTTTTCACCTAGATAATATTGTCTTACTAGATTGTTGTTGTAGAGTTCTTCTGCTGTTCCCGAAGCCAGAATTTCCCCATCTCGCATAATATAGGCTCTGTTAGTAACTGCTAGGGTTTCTCGAACATTATGATCGGTAATCAAAATTCCCATATTGCGATCGCTTAATTCGGCAATAATCTCTTGAATTTCAGCAACGGCAATAGGATCGACTCCTGCGAACGGTTCATCTAATAACAAGAATTTTGGACCATCCAAACCAGCAGCCAAAGCTCTGGCTAACTCAGTACGTCTTCTTTCTCCCCCAGAAACTTGAGAGCCTAAAGTATGAGCAACTTTTTCCAGGCGAAATTCCCTTAACAGTTGTTGCAGACGAATGGGTTGAGCAGGAGTGGGAATATTAGTTTGCTCTAAGACTAACTGAATATTATCTCTAACAGTGAGTTGACGAAAAATACTAGGCTGCTGAGTTAAGTAACCAATGCCTAATTTAGCTCTTTGATGGAGAGCTAAACGAGTAATTTCTTTTGTCCCCAGTTTTACTCTACCCGCATTAGGTTTGATCAATCCAGTGGCAATATAAAAAGTTGTGGTTTTTCCTGCTCCATTGGGACCCAATAAACCAACAATTTCCCCAGCAGATACTCTGAGGTTAACTCGATTCACTACTAATCTTTTGCCATAGGTTTTATGGACATTTTCTAAAACTAGAGCCATTAGTTCACAGGATAAACGTATATACAGATTACAAAGCCAATTGTGGCTTTGTCCGAGGCTCAATTTTTGTTTAAGTCCCGTTAACAAGAAACTAATAGAAAAATAGCACAGCTAAAAACTTTTATAATAAAGGTAATAAAAAAGTTTAGGAGTTATGGAGTTAGATGACAGAAGCTACTCAAACCCCCACTAGAGGTATCCAATTAACCGATACAGCTTTCAAGCATATTGTAATGCTAAAAGAACAACAGGGAAATAAAGACCTGTGCTTACGAGTGGGAGTACGTCAGGGAGGTTGTTCCGGAATGTCTTATATGATGGACTTCGACGATATTAACAATGTTCGTGATGATGACGAAGTATTTGACTACGATGGATTTAAAATTATTTGTGACCCCAAAAGTTTACTTTACTTATACGGTCTAGTCCTAGACTATAGCAATGCCATGATTGGTGGTGGGTTTGAGTTTACCAATCCCAATGCTGCACAGACTTGCGGTTGTGGTAAATCTTTCGGCGTTTAGAAAAATAACTCAATATTTTGTAAATTATTCTAGGGCGGGTTACTTCTAACCTGCTTTAATTTATTTTGGTGTAGTTGATAAAAACTTTAATGACTCAATCTATAGAAACCTTATTTGACGAAAGCTTAGAAAAATACCAAGCAGGGGAACCAGTAGAAAACTTGCTCCCCTCATTTCAGGAAATTTGCGATCGCGATCCGAAAAATTCTGCTGCCTTAACTTGTTTGTCTTGGTTATACTTGCTGATCGATCAACCAAAAAAAGCTTTAAGAGCTGCGGAAAAAAGCGTTAAAATTGAACCTAGAGACCCTCAATCAAGAGTTAATCTGGCTTTAGCTATGTTGGAACTAGAAGAAAAAGGAGTCCGCCGACATATCGAAATGGTACAGCAAGCCATTGACTTCGATGAAAAAATTAAAAATATGATCAAAGAAAGTGTTGAAGATGGTTTAAAAAGAAAACCTGATTGGAAAAGTCTACAAAAAGTTAATAAATGGCTCTTTAGTTAATTGCAATTTTCTTTTTGCTGCTCCACACACTTACAAAATAAATGAATTTACCTAAAACCCCCCTAATCGGATTAAAAGCAGACGGTTTTCGCCATCCTCTAGATTTACAAGCTACTAAAACTCTCAAGCAAATACCAGCCTTGGATATAGCAATTCGCAGTGTCTTGGGTTCAGTAGCAGAACAGTTTTTTTATCTCAACAATATTGCATCTAGTGTATTGGTAAGTGAAAAACAACTACCTGATTTACACCAGCTACTTTTAGATGCTTGCAAGGTACTCGATCTTGAACCTCCTCAACTCTATATTCAACAAAATCCTGTACCCAATGCTTATACTTTTGCGATGCGTGGTAAACAGCCCTTTATCATGTTGCATACTTCCCTAATTGAAATGCTAACCCCAGAGGAAATTCAAGCAGTGATAGCTCACGAGTTGGGTCATCTCAAATGCGAACATGGAGTGTATTTGACGATGGCAAATCTGATGGTATTGGCTGCTAACCTATTACCTGGCTGGGGTGCACTCATTGCTCAATCCTTACAGGAACAAATGATGCAATGGGTAAGATGCGCCGAATTTAGTTGCGATCGCGCTGCTCTATTAGCCACCCAAGACCCTAAAATCATTATGTCCGTACTAATGAAGCTTGCTGGAGGCTCTCCTACCCTAGCACCACAGTTAAATTTAGATGCTTTTATCGAACAGGCTAAAGCTTACGATACAGCAAGTTCAGATGATTTGGGAGAAACCTTAAGGGTGTTACAAAACGCTCAACTCACTCATCCTGTCCCTGTAATTCGCGCCAGAGAAATTGAACGTTGGTCAAGTTCTTCTGAATATCATGATTTATTACAACAATCTCTCAATAATTCTGGTGGTTGGCGTAATTGGTAAGTAATGGAAGTTTAAAAAAACTACTAACTATATGCCCTAAAGGATTCCCTACGGTCTCGGAGCGGTTATCCGAAGGTGTCCTAAAGGATACACCTGCGGATATACCCTTTAGGGATCCTTTAGGACTAAGTCCCAACTAATCTTGATACCAACTTCTAGTCCCAAAAAATTGGCAGGATTTACTAGCTATTTGAGCTGCTTTACTTAAGGCAGTGGCAAAGGACTCTTGTAAAATATAGTGGCAAAAAGCACCATGAAAAATATCTCCTGCCCCTAAAGTATCTATTGCTTGAATGGAAGGGATGGGGATAGTAGCAATACGTCCTCGATCAAGATACTGAATTGGTTGTTCTCCGTGGGTGATAGCAATATGGGAAATTCCTATTTTTTGCAAAAAGTCAAACACATCTTTTGAATTATGGCACTGGGGAGGATAAAAATTAGCAGAGCAAATAGCATAGTCCACCAAGGGCAGTACTTTTTCTAAGTTGGGTTTCCAACTACCACCATCCATTACAAGAGGGATTTGCTGAGTTTTAGCTATTTCTGCAATGGCTATACTCACTTCTATTTGATGTCCATCAATCAGAATAATATCAATTTGGTTCAGAATATCCTGAGGAATTTGTGATCTACAACCTTGAGACTTCAGAGCATTAATCGAAATCACTGAACGCTCTGCCGTAGTAGTGGTAACAACAATTGAAGAAACAGGGGGAATATCAGATTTTTCGGGAATTAAATCCACTATTTTAATTGGGTAATTGGCTAAATCAGCCCTAATTAACTGAGTTAGAGGATGTTGACCCAAAACAGTTAATAATCGCCCTTGATTAGCAAAATAACTGAAGCTCACCGCAGCATTTGTCGCTGGTCCTCCTGCTGCGGTGAGATAATCTTGAGCTACTACTTTTTGATTAGCTTGGGGATAATAATCAGTACGATAAATAAAATCTAAAGTAGTTAAACCAACAAACAATCCTTGATATTTCATAAAACCTTCTACTAACTACAATTAGTCCAATGGGAAAAAGTAGCAGCTTGTCCACATTTATTATCTTTTGGGTCTAATAAGTTCCAAATAATTGCTGTTTCAATAAAAAATCTCTTTCCAGTTTTAGATATTCTTACTCCAGAATAATTATCTATATAACCTTGGGTTTTGGCTTGTTGTAACATTGCTTGTCTGGCTTCTCTATTAATGGGTTCAGTAGTGAGTCTTGAAGGAGTTTGAATAAAATCTGACCAATTCATCTCCCAAAGAGTTAGTGCTGTCTGGTTACCATAATTTAAGATCGGGTCGGATTCGATACCATGAGAAACTATAACAAAATCAGCCTTAAATAGTATTTCGCTCTGTTTTTCTGCTGTTTTTTGTCTAGAGATTAATTGATATCCTAAAAATTGATTAAAACTATCTAGTAAAATTTGACTCCAGCTAATAATTTCTGGCTGCATCCAAATTGGTTGAGACATAAGAACTGTTGCATAAATACTTTGTAATACAATTAGAAACTATTTTTATGTCAATTGCTGCTATTAATCATTTGATGACATTTGACTGATTTCGATAATATTGCCATCTGGGTCTTGAGTAAATAAAGCTTTTCGCCCTGAAGCACTCATTTGAACTGGATAGTTATGATCTCGTAGTTTGGCTATGATATTGGCAAGATCATCTGTTTCTAGGGCGAGATGGGGATTTCTGCCCCATTTCGCCTCATTAACTATGGAATTAGTAAAATTTAGCCTATGGATCAGATGAATTTGATAATTTCCTATTTGATACCATATACCAGGGAAGTTGAAGGCTCGTTCTGGTGATTCTTCTAAGCCTAAAATATCACCATAAAAAGCCTGGGCTTTATCTAAGTCTGATACCAAAATAGCAGTATGAACACATTTCCTGATTGCCATAATTTCTAATTAATGCGCTGAAGCTGATCAAGATATTTTTCTGATTCTACTTTAAGTCTTAATGGCTATCTTGGTTGCTGCTGATTTTTGCCGATTATTCTAAATTAAAAATATGGTAACCCCTATATCTGGAGATCACAGAATGTTTTTTTCTTGGTGTCAATCCTGTTTTAATCCCGAATCTAATTCAGCTAGTAACTGGAAGCAACGGAGACTTAAGTTTCTTAAGTCAATGCGCGATGATCTAGAAACGCGCTTGGCTGCGATCAATGCTGCAATCGATACGATTGAAAGACAAACTAGAGAAGAATAGATTTAGACCAAAAATTAGCTAAAGCGATCGCAAATTTGATTTTGCGATCGCTTTTTTGCTGGATCGGAAAAAAATTAATTCTTATTTACAAAAAACTTTTTTTAATTATTTAGCGACTCTTTTTGTCTAATTGGGTAATGGGAGCAAAAATTGAATAACCGTTCCATAATTTATGGCAAACCATTACTAGACCTAACTTTCACTTGTTATTAACCTGTTGTCCCTACTGATAAAGTTGGGGAGATTAATCTTAATAAATCAACTATTATGCGATCGCTAAAAAAGAGCTATCAAATATTGTTTATTGTTTTTATTTATAGAAATAAAGAACATAAAATAAACTTTAAATACTTTTTGAGGCTTTAGCAATAGTTTAAGTTCATTTAAAAAAGTAAATATACTTTTAAAATCTATATAATCCGATTAAGTTTTATTTTTAATCTGACAACCTCTTTATTTTTCGGTACTAATAAGTAAATAATGGATTCAAAGAAATTTAGCTCTCCTAACTGGAGGGGGTTAGAAAGAGGATATAAAACGTGGGACAAATCAGATTAGCAGTTTACGGAAAAGGCGGAATTGGTAAATCTACAACTAGCTGCAATATTTCCGCAGCCTTAGCAAAAAGAGGCAAAAAAGTTTTACAAATTGGCTGTGACCCTAAGCACGATAGTACATTCACTCTCACAGGCTTTTTAATTCCAACAATCATCGATACACTCCAAGAAAAAGACTTTCACTACGAAGATATTTGGCCCGAAGATGTAATCTATACAGGTTATGGTGGTGTAAGCTGCGTTGAGGCTGGAGGACCTCCTGCTGGTGCTGGTTGTGGCGGTTACGTTGTGGGGGAAACAGTAAAACTCCTCAAAGAATTAAACGCCTTTGATGAATATGACGTAATTCTCTTTGATGTCTTAGGGGATGTAGTTTGTGGTGGTTTCGCTGCACCTCTCAACTATGCTGATTATTGTTTAATCGTTACTGATAATGGCTTCGATGCACTGTTTGCAGCCAACCGTATTGCAGCATCAGTCAGAGAAAAAGCTCGCACTCATTCCTTACGTCTTGCTGGCTTGATTGGAAACAGAACATCTAAAAGAGACTTGATCGATAAATATATCTCCCATGTTCCCATGCCAGTCTTAGAAATCTTACCTTTAATTGAAGACATCCGAGTATCTAGAGTTAAAGGCAAAACCCTCTTTGAAATGGCTGAAGGTGATCCTGCTTTAGACTTTGTCTGTGACTACTATCTCAACATCGCCGATCAAATTTTGGCACAACCAGAAGGAGTAGTACCTAACGAGGCACAAGACAGAGAATTATTCACTCTCTTGTCCGACTTCTATCTCAACCCCACCAAACCCAGAGAAGAAGAAGAATTAATGATGGTTTAGATCATTGAACATTTATCATTGAACATTTACCAGTTGTTTGCCTCGCCCTACAAACAAAATATTAAAGTAATTAATTTTTCCCTCTCTTTGTAGGAGAGGGTTAGGGAGAGGTCAAAATATTTCAATTTTTGGTCTAATTCTGGGAAAAATAGATTCCTACAACGATTTATGATTCCAGAACAAACATGGAAAAGCTAATCGAACAACCAGAACAATTTAAAACTGAATTAAAAAAACGTTCTCTACAACAAGAAACAACCCCATCACAATATTTAGACGAAATTAGAGAGGAGATAAAAACATGACCGTTGCTCAAACACCAAACGCTTTAAACTTTGATTGTGAAACAGGAAACTATCATACCTTTTGTCCCATTAGTTGTGTTGCTTGGCTATATCAGAAAATAGAAGATAGCTTCTTCCTAGTTATTGGCACAAAAACCTGTGGTTACTTCCTCCAAAATGCCATGGGAGTAATGATTTTCGCCGAACCTCGCTACGCTATGGCGGAATTAGAAGAAGGAGATATTTCAGCAAAACTCAACGACTACGAAGAATTAAAAAGACTATGTCTGCAAATCAAAAGAGATAGAAATCCTAGTGTAATTGTGTGGATTGGTACTTGTACCACCGAAATCATTAAAATGGATTTAGAGGGTTTAGCACCAAAATTAGAAGCAGAAATCGGCATTCCCATTGTTACGGCTCGTGCTAACGGCTTGGATTACGCTTTTACTCAAGGAGAAGACACTGTACTTGCTGCAATGGCTCACAAATGTCCTAAAGAAGCACCCAAAGCAGAAGCAGAAAAAGACGAAAGAAATGCCATTTCCAAGCTAATGAACTTCGGACGCAAAAAAGAAGAAGTTAAACAAGAAGAAGCAGAATATAAAGACCATCCTCCATTAGTATTATTTGGTTCATTACCAGACCCAGTTGTTACCAACCTTACCTTAGAACTGAAAAAACAAGGTATTAAAGTATCAGGTTGGCTTCCTTCCAAACGCTTTACCGAATTACCAGTAATCGAAGAAGGCTATTATACTTGCGGTGTTAATCCTTTCCTATCTCGTACCGCTACTACTTTAATGCGTCGTCGCAAAACTAAACTTATTGGCGCACCTTTCCCTATTGGTCCCGATGGTACAAGAGCCTGGATAGAAAAAATCTGTTCTGTATTTAATATCGAACCCCAAGGTTTAGAAGAAAGAGAAGCTAAAATCTGGGAAAGTTTAGAAGATTACATCCAATTAATTCGTGGGAAGTCTGTTTTCTTCATGGGAGATAACCTTTTAGAAGTTTCTCTCGCTCGCTTCCTCATCCGTTGTGGTATGACTTGTCCTGAAATTGGAATTCCCTACATGGATAAACGCTATCAAAAAGCAGAACTAGATTTACTGGAAAAAACCTGTAATGAAATGGGTGTAGCTCTCCCCAATATTGTAGAAAAGCCCGACAACTACAATCAATTACAACGCATTAAAGAGATTCAACCCGACTTGGTAATTACTGGTATGGCGCACGCTAACCCCCTTGAAGCAAGAGGAATTAATACTAAATGGTCGGTTGAGTTTACCTTTGCACAGATTCATGGCTTCACTAATGCTCGCGATATTCTAGAATTAGCAACTCGTCCCATGCGTCGCAATAATAACTTGAAAGAGTTGGGCTGGGAGAAATTAGTTAAAGAAGAAGCACAAGTTTAGTTTGTAATTAACAATTAATTATTTAACCTGTAGGGTGGGCAATGCCCACCCTACTTTTTTGATCTATTGTATCATATCAGGTACAGTTACTAGAGGCTAAAGATTGAAAAGACTACCAGCTAAGTTTTTTCGTTCTGAAAGAGGGATAGAACCAGTCAAAGAATGGTTGAAAACCCTTGATCGCGAGGATTGTCGTATCATTGGTAGTGACAGTGACTTCTCCCGTAGGGTAAACCCATACGGGCTTCTAACCTCACGGCTAGAATCTTACTGCCCCAACGCCGTGGTTGGAGATGCTGGGGTTTCCCCAGCCTCCCCCACGACCAAAACGCCACTTATCTAGAGCTATGACAGCTATCACAACTCCCCGACAGTACGACTTGACAGTCAATTTCTTTCCCCGAATGTCCTTCGGTACTACTCGTATTAGAAGAAATACTCATACATCTAAATACGCTTGGATTTTTACAGATGCGACTCTCGCATCCAACCCATATCCAAATTTTCCAGGTGCGCTTTTGTACCAACTTACAGCAATTTTTAGCTAGATTTCTGGCACTTGAAAGTATTATACAACTGCTGAAACCTTTGGTATATAAAGATTTTGTTTCTAAACTGCTTGCCCAG
>JASJDB010000146.1 GCA_030065315.1 Xenococcaceae cyanobacterium MO_167.B52
CGACCAGTTAGACCTATTAATATAAAGTTTTCTCTTTCTTCATAGAGCCTATTCAGAGCCTTCCCTTCTTCTTTCATATCCGCAAAATGTACAATTAGCTTTCTTAATTAGTATTCCCAACATGGAATAAAAATTATTAAGCCAATATGAAGGCGATCTATTTTTTACAAGCTCTATCTTCTAAGAGATTTGGTAAATTTTTAAGGTGGGCATTCCCCACCCTACGACTACACCAAATTTAAAGCTTTAACTGAATTTTGAGTCAGATCGCTGATACAAACCCGATTGATGATACTAGCAATATAAGTATTGACCGTTTCTAGTTCGATTTGCAAAGAAGAAGCGATCGCATCATAATCAGTACCAATGGCAATTAATTCTAAGACTGCTAATTCTGCTTCGGTCATCGGTACTCCGTCTTGAAAAGACGGAGCCTGCGATGACTTCGTTAAAATGGCTTCGGTTTGAATTTGTTTGATTTTGGCTAAAATCAGACTGGCAATGGCAGGATCGAGATACAAGTAACCTGCTTGGGTTAAACTGATGGCTTCGGCTAACTGTTCGATGGGTGCGTTGTTGAGAATATAGGACTCTGCACCAGCAGCAAAGGCAGCTAAAATTTGCGCTTCGGAGTCTGGTTGTAAGAAAAGACAGATTTTTAGGCGAGGATTGTCCGATTGTGCCTGAATTCCGCGGAATTCTCTGGTTAATTCTACGGCGTTTTTATCGGGTAAGTTGAAATCAATCAGGGCGACATCTGCACCAGCAACAGAGTTGAGTAAGACTAAACCAGTTTCTGCGTTAGTGGCTTCGCTGTAAACATCGATTCCTGTTTGGGCGCGTAATTCTTTTCTTAAACCCACTCGTGTTTGTTCGTCGCTGACAATCAGAAATACTTGAATATCGCTGTGTTGTGATTCGGGTTGATATGCTGGGAGATCATTGGGTGCGCCACAGGCGGAAATGGTAGCAGGGGTAGTTTCGCTTACCGTACCTGCAAAATTAACGTCTGCCCACAGTTTTTGGTTGCGTTGGGCAATCTGTTCGGGAGTTAGAATTCTCGATTCATCGAAACCAAAGTCAATTTCGGTATGGAATCCTTTTTGTTTAACCCGCTTGAGGTTGTAGAAACGTTTGTTTAAAGTTGTTTTCAGGAATGCCCAGAGACAGCCGAGTAAATAACGACGTTTAAAAGGATCGCGCACGAACCAATATTCCAGCGTCTTCCACATATAGAAGCGGGCGTAATTTCTCAGTACCCCTCGCAGTAATTCTTCGCGGGTGATGGCATTGGGCTTCATGATGGGGGTGACAAAATTGTAGTGGGAATAGTCCCGCACTTCAACTTTATCCCCTAAGTCTTCAAACAACTCGGAGAAGGGCCAAGGGGTAAACATATTCCAGTTCGTCATGTCCGCTTGCCAATCTCTTGCCATGCGATAGGTTTCTTCGATGGTTTCTATGGTTTCATTTTCCAACCCCATAATGTATTGGACTTCGGCGACAATGCCATTTTCTTTTAACAGACGAACAGCCCGTTTATTATCTTCAATAGTGGTTTCCTTGCGAAAGAGATCTAAATTCAACTGGGCAGCAGCTTCCGTTCCCAAAGATACGTGAACCAATCCCGCCTGACGATAGAGGGGTAGTTCCTTTTCATCTCGCAAAATATCTGTCACCCGCGTATTGATCCCCCAGTGAATGCCCAAATTGCGATCGATTAACTCGTTACACAAAGCAAGGAATTTCGGCTTATTAATAGTTGGTTCTTCATCCGCCAGAATAAAAAAGCCCACATTGTATTCTTTAACTAGGTGTTCTATTTCATCGACAAACAATTTCGGAGTGCGAGAACGATATTTGCGCCAGAACTTCCACTGGGAACAGAAACGACAACGGAACGGACAACCCCTAGCATAATTGGGAACGGCAACTCTGACATTAAGAGGAGTATAGATATATTTACTCCAATCCAATAAACTCCAGTCGGGATTTAAAATATCCAAATTTTTGATTGGGGGTGGGGCGGGGGTAGCAACGACTTTACCTTCTTCGAGGAAAGCAATGCCTAAAATATTACGGCGTTCTTCTAAATCCGTCCCATTTGCGATCGCTCTGAGCAAATTGACGGTAATTTCTTCTCCTTCTCCGCGAATAATATAATCTACCCAAGGAGCTTCGTTGAGAACTTCATGGTACATATAGGTAGGATGAACCCCACCCATAATTGTCTTGGCGTTGGGACAGACTTGTTTAACAATTTGGAGGGTTTTCTGAGATTGATAGATCATCGGCGTGATTGCCGTTGCCAACACCACATCGGGCTGATTCTTGGCAATAATTTCTGCCAGAACGTCGTCAGCAATATAATCGGTCATGGCATCGACGAAGCGAATATTGTCAAATCCCGCCTGTTTCAACGCACCGCCCACATAAGGAACCCAACTCGGTGGCCAATTTCCCGCGATTTCTGCCCCACCTGCATGGTAATTGGGTTGGATCATTAGAATACGCATGAGATACCCCCAAGAATACAACTAAATCGATTTAGAAAAAGTCCGCTCACTATGTTTTTGGAGATAAGTATCAAAAACCGAGGCAATATTTCTAATTAATAGTCTTCCTGTGGAGGTTACTTCAATACCATCATCAAAAACCTTAATTAAACCATCGGCTTCTAGGGCTTTTAGTTCGGAAATTTCGGGACTAAAGTAGCTATCAAAATCGAGATCGAAACCGAGATGATATTTTTCCTCTAAATCATCTTGAGAAAGACGAAATTGACACATCAATTCCATAATTACGGTGCGACGGAGAATGTCATCGCGACTGAGACTAACACCCTTTTCAATGGGTAATTTTCCTTGATCGATTACTCGATAATAATCTTTAATGCGTTTCTGATTTTGGACGTAAACATCATGGAGCATACTAATGGAAGTCATGCCGAAACCAAACAGATCCGATTCTGATTTAGTGGTGTAACCCTGGAAATTACGGTGTAGTTCGCCTTGCCGTTGTGCCACTGCGAGTTCGTCATCAGGTTTAGCAAAGTGATCCATACCAATATAGACATAACCATTATTGGTCAATTCATCAATTGTCATGTGGAAAATTGCCAGTTTCTCGGCAGCAGAAGGTAATGCTTCTACAGGCATATTTTTCTGGACTGGTTTTAACCAAGGTACGTAGGCAAAGTTAAAGACAGCGATGCGATCTGGATTGAGTTTAATTGTCTTACGAATGGTTTCTTTAAAGGTGGCTAGAGTTTGATAGGGTAAGCCATAAATTAAATCCACATTTACGCTTTCAAATCCTGCGGATCTAATGGCATCCATTACATCAAACAACATCTCTTCTGGTTGCACCCGATTGATAGCTGCTTGTACTTGGGGATTAAAATCTTGAATACCAAAACTAATGCGATTAAAACCAAGACTTCTCAGAATATAAATATAATTTCTGTCGATAAATCTGGGATTGATTTCAATTGAAATTTCCGCTGTGCGATCAATAGTAAAATGTCGATTTAGCCTATTCCACAGAAACTCAATTTGTTCCAGATTTAAATAGTTGGGCGTACCTCCACCCCAATGCAGTTGATGCACTTTTCTATTAGAATCAATTAAAGATGCAGTCTGTTCGATATCACGGGCAATATATTCTAAATAAGTTTGGGCAAACTCTTTTCTTTGGGTAATAACTGTATTGCACCCGCAAAAATAACAGGGGGTTTCGCAAAAAGGAATATGACAATAAAGGGAAATAGGAGTTTGCTTATAATTACCAATGGCAATACCAGATCGGAAATTATGTTCGGCAAAATCAGAACTTAATTGTGTCGCAGGAGGATAACTGGTATAACGAGGCAGAGGTTTATCGTATTTTTGTAAAAGCTCGGAATTAAATTGAACGGATAAATCGGAAATTTTCATATCTAGTAATTAGTCATTGGTCCTAAAGGATACCGCTCCGCATATCATTAGTCATTGGTCATTGGTCTTTTGTGTATCTATTACCAATGACCAACTAAATTAATTACTCAGCCACCATCAATTCCACAGAACTGTTACCAGGAGCGCGTTCTGTAGCACCTGGAATATCTTGACGAGTAATAAGATCGAATACATGGTCGCCAATAGCAGCTTTCACTTCTGGTTCTAAAGCGTGCATCACATCGCGGTTGAGAGCAAAAGCAGCGTTAGCTTCAGCCACAATTTTCTCGATTAACTGAGCATCTACTGGTAAAGAGTTCAACACATCGCGATATCTTCCTTTAAAACCGCGTCTTGCTTCTACAGAGGGGAAAGCATCAAATTGATGGAAATTAGTTCCCTGGTCTGGTGGTAAACTCAGGGCGGAACGAACAATATTTTTTAATGCTTGACCACCAGAAAGATCTCCCATATAGCGTACGTAAGAATGAGCTACTAACAATGCAGGTTCGCTATTGGATATTTCCTTAATGCGAGCCACATAATCTCGACCAGCTTCTGATGGAGCTATTTCTTCCCGCCAATGCTCACCGTAATAAAAGGCTAAATCCTTTTCCAAGCTAGCTTTGCGGTTGAGTTCGGGAAAATAGATCAAACCAACTATAGGATGATTGCGGTGTCTTAATAATTCTGCTTCTAGGGTACTGTAAACAAAATACAAGTTAGCAAGTAATTTACGGAAAGGTTCTTTTTCCACAATTCCTTTGAGAAAACACTTCATATATGCAGTATTTTCCGCCATAGTGTGTGAATGTTTTGTTCCTTCTCTTAGTTGACTAGCTAGATCGCTACACATAATTAAAATTTCTCCTGAATTTGTTAGTGGTTAATTTAGATCGATAATTTCTAGTGGTTGAACCTCGCTTTGCGCGCACCGCTTCGAGATCGCCATATTAATTTTTCTTACTCAGCAATGATTAACTTAGTAAAACAATCGTCAATAGCAAGGGTATTTACTTGTCTTGGGGATATTTCTCGTAATAAGCTTCCATTTCCTGCTCGGAAACAAGATGCTTGAGTCCTTCCTGATGAGAAAGCAAAACAGTTTGAGCGATTTTACCAATTTCTCCATCAGCAAGTTCAGCTTCAGCTAACTCATCCAAGAATTGATGATAGATTACTTCTAGCTGGTGATAGAACTTGAACCTCAAATCTTGGGATTTGGATTTTGTCATTAGTTTCATTTGTACCTCCTATCTTCTGCTCCGACTATAAGACCCGAAAAGAAATTAATTCAGTTATTTTGCCGATCAATTAAGTAATCGCTACTTTTTTTATTGATTGACCCAATCTTGAGGCTTGAGAAATACTTCGTATAGTTTGGCTTCTGGTGTTCCTGGTTCGGGTTGATAGCAATATTCCCAACGTACCAAAGGGGGTAGAGACATTAAGATCGATTCAGTACGCCCGTTAGTTTGTAAACCGAAAATAGTACCGCGATCATAAACTAAGTTAAACTCCACATAGCGTCCCCGACGGTACAATTGAAAATCTCTTTCTCTGTCTCCGTATTCAATATTTTGTCTTTTTTCGACAATGGGGACATAAGCTGGTAAAAAAGAATTACCGCAACTCTGCACGAAAGCAAATAGCTCTTCCCAACTACGAGATACCTTGCCTACTTTATTACTGTACTCAGCAGCAGAGCCATCGGGATTTTGACCACAATATAAAGGACTGTTCCCATCTTGATAATCAAAAAAGATACCGCCAATACCCCTTGCTTCTTGACGATGTTTTAAATAAAAGTATTCATCGCACCACCGTTTAAAAGCTGGATAATATTCCGGATGATGAGCATCGCAAGCTTGCTTGATAGTTTGATGAAAATGCACTGCATCTTCAGTAAATGGATAATAAGGCGTTAAATCCACACCACCACCAAACCACCACACGGGACCAGCTTCAAAGTAGCGATAATTAAGATGTACGGTGGGAACATAGGGATTGCGAGGATGCAGCACCATCGATGTGCCTGTAGCGTAAAAACTATGTCCTGCTGCTTCGGGACGCTGGACTAAAATCGAAGGAGGTAAAGTATCACCCCAAACTTCGGAAAAGTTAACTCCTCCTTGTTCAAATACTCTGCCATCTCTAATGACACGAGAACGTCCGCCACCACCTTGTTCTCGTTGCCAACTATCTTCTCTAAAGCTAGCTTTACCGTCGAGTTGTTCTAAACCAGCACAAATATTATCTTGTAATTGCTGGACAAATTGTTTGACCCTTTCTCTAGAATCTGTGGGAGGTAAATTTTGACTCTTGGATACGACCCGATTTGCTGCTTTAATACTCATTACAAATTTTCGATTAACTTTAGCTTACGTTATTTAACTATATAGAAATGTATTGAAGATAAATTTGAGATTTACAAAACTTTATTGCTTTTTGCCTGGCTTTGTTGGATAAAATATATTTCATAACTAATTAGCTATACATCTAAGCAATTATGACTAGTACTGTTTCTCAACCTGCGACTAAAAAAACCTCTACAGAAGAAACTTTGCTGACTCCGCGTTTTTACACTACGGATTTTGACGCGATCGCTAATATGGATATTTCTTCTCAAGAGGAAGAGTTAAAAGCAATGATCACCGAGATGAAGACGGATTATAATCGAGATCATTTTTTACGGGATGAAGATTTCAAGCAATCTTGGGATCATATCGATGAAAATACCCGTCGGGTGTTTGTAGACTTTTTAGAACGTTCTTGCACTTCGGAATTTTCGGGTTTTCTGTTGTTTAAAGAGTTATCCCGCCAACTCAAAGGTCGCAATCCGATTTTGGCAGAAATATTTCATTTGATGGCAAGAGACGAGGCGCGTCATGCAGGTTTCCTCAACAAAGCCATGAGCGATTTTAATATTTCTCTCGATTTAGGATATTTAACGAAACATCGCAACTATACTTTTTTTAAACCAGAGTGGGTAATTTACGCTGTCTATCTCTCCGAAAAAATTGGTTACTGGCGTTATATTTTAATGTATCGTCACTTAGAAAAACATCCCGAATATCAGTTTTATCCCCTATTCAAAAAGTTTGAAAGCTGGTGTCAAGACGAAAACCGTCACGGAGATATCTTTAAAGCACTATTACGCTCTCAAAAATCTATGTGGCAGGGTTGGAAGGGCAGATTATGGGCGCGTTTCTTCTTATTATCGGTATTTGCTACCCATACCTTAACTGTACACGAACGGGCGGACTTTTACGCCACTGTCGGCTTAAATGCTCAAGAATACGATCGCGAGGTAATTCGCAAAACTAATGAAACCTCAGCTAGAGCATTTCCTACTATTCTTAATGTCGATCATCCCCAGTTTTTTAAACGGTTAGAACGCTGTGCAGATCGTAATGAAGAGTTAAAAGCTATAGAAGCGAGTAATGCACCAAAGATAGTCAAGTTTTTGCGGAAGTTACCTTTGATTACTGGCATTTTTTGGGATTTGTTAGTTCTGTATTTAATTAAACCAATTGATGCAGAGTCTTTGCGGGGTACTGTGCGTTAAAACATTTAGCATTTAACATTGAACATTTATCAATGGTTTAGGGTTTGGGAATACCGAACCCTTTAAGATATTTGCCAAATATTTACTGTTAAGATCGAGTTGCTCAATCTTACTCAGAAGTACGATCTAGAAACAAATTGCCAATAATATTTTCAGGGATTGTTACTGATTTCTACAATCGCTTCTCCTTGCAGCAATCGTTCTAGGGCATCAGGCAAAGTCGCAGTAAGTAATCTTCTTAAGTTACGGTTGGTAACATTTCCACAGGTGAGCCACAAAATTTGAGGAGGTGTTCCCAATCGACATACTAAGTCAATAAAATCACTATCTTTAGTCATAATCACAGCATTGGCAATTCGTGCTGCCTCGAAAATTTCGATATCTTGAGCATCTCGCAGTTCAATATCTCGTAATGCAGTTGCCTCTAGATCGAAATTATTCGTTAACCAGGTTGCCAGAGTTGGTGGTAGTTGAGCGTCAATCCAAATTTTCATGCAGTCAGTCTTGGAAAGTCAGTACGTCGTGCTGCAAAAAGTAAACAGGCTTGAATATCTGCCAGTTCTAAATCGGGAAAATCCTCCAAAATTTCAGTCGTGCTGACATTTTCAGCCAGCATTTCTAGGATATCGGTAACGCGAATCCGCATCCCTCGAATACAGGGACGACCTCCACACTGACCAGGGGTTTGGGTAATGCGAGATAACAGGCTTGATTGTGAGTTCATGGAGGATTTGTCTTTTAGATTGTGTTATCAACTTTCATTTTACTAATTAACTAGATGTAAACCGCCACCTCACAATATTTCTGAAGCTTATCAAAAAGTTTCATAGGGGCGAGAACTATGAAGCAGTCATATTTTTGATACTAACCCTCTTATGTCACTCTGGGATAATTTTACGAATTTGCCATGTTTCAGCTTACGAGAAATTAAGGTTTGAACCCACTCTGACAAAAGAAAGCTAAATTCTTTTCAGTCATGTGGATTTGTCAAGGGGAATAATATTAAATCATTTCAGATGTGCTATTAATCCATTAGGTAATCGTCTGAAAAGAGGATTAATAATGTAGAAAAAGCCAATGTTTTCTGTGCAGCAAATACTGGGTAATTTGTAACAAATACTTGGTGATTTAATATAACTTTAAAGCAGGCTAAATCATTTTTACTTCTCCTCGAAAAGATAGATCAGCTTGTGTTCAAGACTACTTCGACAGTCAGTCATTCGAGGTCATCGTCGTGACGATGCCACACCTTCTTTATTCGTTGTAATAGATGCTGTGCCACACTCAAGTAGACGTGGTCAAGAAAATGCTCACCGAAAAAAAACCGTGGTCAAGTAGGTGTTCATGGTGACATTCAAAAATTTTCTGGATAGCATCGTAGTAATTATGAACGAGAGATAGGACTGATTATGAATAACCTTATTATCCTTTATCCTTAATGGTTGCATAGAAGCATTTAAAAATGAAAATGAACTAAAAATAGATGATAGTGAGTTATTTGAATTATATTGATTCGATAACTGACTTCAAATTTAGCACCAGCACTATTCTCAAAATTATTGTATCTCAGGCTAAAAACGAAAAAGCTTTTAAAGAATCTACTCTAGATAAGCTAATAACAAGTTTTCCAATTTTGTTAGATCTAGAGCAAAATGAAGAAAAATTAAGCGAAAGATTCAACCCTGCTCTAGTTACAAAAATTCTGATATTACGTGATGTTTGGAAACAAACTGTTATGAAGGGTGGAAGTATCGAGATTGAAATCAACTATTTTTGTAAAGCGAACGAAACTCAAATCAACACAGCTTATGAATTAAAAACTAAGCAACTTGAAAATATTATAAGTGAAAAAATTAATGGGTCTAAGATAATTTTTCATAATTATAGCTCCAAAGACCTTTTAGACCTTTATCAAAAGCAAAAACCTACTCGTTTAGAGTTGACTTTTAAAGAAGTTCCAATAACCACTGAGTTTAAGGAAGGCTATGGATATGTCGGTATTGTTAGCATTAAGGATTATTATAACTTTATTACAGATAATGACGGTAATATCCTTGAAGATATTTTTGAAAGCAATATACGTCATTATCAAGGTGATGTTGATGTGAATAATAAAATCAAAGAATCTCTAGAAACAGAATTTGAGATTGACTTTTGGTGGCTAAATAATGGAATAACAATTATTGCGGAATCTCCCAGTCAGATAAGCAAAACACTTTCTCTTGAAAATGTACAAATTGTTAACGGATTACAGACAACTTTTACACTAGAAAAGTATTTTAAAAATTTCCATAATAATAATCAGGATAGTCGTTCAATTTTGATAAAAGTAATTGTTCTTGATAGTGAAAAAAATAAAAAGGCAATTGATAAAATTATTGCCTCAACTAATAGTCAAAATGCTGTACCTCCAGTCTTATTAAGGGCTACGGATGATATTCAAAGAAAAATCGAAATTTACTTTGCAAATAAAGGATATTTTTACGATAGAAGAAAGAATTTTTATAAAAATAGTGGAAAACCTGCTTCCAAGATATTTACTATTCAATCAACTGCTCAAGCAGTTCAAGCAATAGTGTACAGGGAAACCAACACAGCCAGGGCAAAACCTACTACATTAATTAAAACTAAAGAATCATATGAAAAAATATTTAATGAAGATACACCTTTTGAAATATACCTCACTTGTGCTTTAATCAATAAAAGTGTTAGAGATTATATAAAGTTACATCTTTCTAAAGAAGATAAGAGTTTGGCAAAAGCATATGCTTGGCATCTTGCACAGTGCGTAGCGTCTATATTAACTAAGAAAGGAAATTATTCTAAAAATGATATTAAAAATATCAATGTACAAAACATAACTAAAGAAAATCACGATCAAAGTTTTGCTATTTTAACTCAACTTGTAAATGAGTTTAAAGCAACATCTACAACAACAAGCGACACTTCTGTTGCTAAATCTGGTAAATTCAAAGATTTCTTAAATGAAGAAATTGTTAATAAAATTTGACTATGTTAACAAAACGTTCGAGTTAAAAAAAGTCGATATTTTGCAATTGCACTTCAAATTCAAATTAATTTTTAGCCATTTTTCCTTCAACATTCCCAAACTGTAGTTGAGTACCAACACGACAATCCCAAAAGCGATCTATAGTTTGAATCATAAAAAAAACGACTGTTTACCCTGATTGCTTCTAAACGATAGCCTGTTGTCAATCTTACTCAAAGGCGCGATCGCCTGTATGGACTTCAGATTTACAGCGATCGCCTGTTTTCAATCTTACTCAAAGGCGCGATCGTCATCTAGCTATCAGATAAAACACATAACTACGCTACAATCAACCTACTAATGGTTAGTTGACAAATACTGGTGTGAGAGTTGAGGAAATTATTTGGCTCGATAAAATTATTGATAAGCTGGCAGTAAAACATCGTGTAGATACAAATGAAGTTGAAGAGGTTCTAGGCAACAAACCGAAATTCCGATTTGTGGAAAAAGGTGAGCGCCAGGGAGAAAATGTTTACTTAGGACTTGCTGAATAAGTCTAAAACCTTGACAAATCAATGGTTTGGTCTTCAGGTAAAGTTGATAAAGTGCAAGAAATAAGCTTCTTTACCTTC
>JASJDB010000147.1 GCA_030065315.1 Xenococcaceae cyanobacterium MO_167.B52
TTGCAGTAATTGGAGAATTTGATTGAGATCGATTTTTGATTTATCAAGGCAAAATTGAATGTGGCTAGAATCCATTAGGCGTTGAGGGTAATTATAAAGGATTAGTAACTAATACTATTCTTACAAGATTTCAGGTAAATACGATACTTTTTTTGTCTTCATTTCTTGACGAACTTATCAGATAGAAAAGTGCTTTAGAACCAGAATATAGTAATTACTATAGGATTACTGCTTATTTCGAGTCTTAGACATGAGTATTTTTATCAGCACAGGGGAAGTTTCAGGAGATTTACAAGGGGGAATGTTAGTAGAGGCTTTGTGTCATGAAGCCTTAGCCTCAGGTAAAGAGTTAAAAATAGTGGCTCTGGGTGGAGAACGGATGAAAGAGGCAGGAGCAACCTTACTGGCTAATACTACTAGCATTGGTTCGGTGGGTTTGTTAGAAGCTTTACCGTTTGTCTTGCCCACCCTCAAAATTCAAAATCAAACCAAAAAGTATTTACAAAATAATCCCCCAGATGTTTTAGTTTTAATTGACTATGCTGCTCCTAATATTGCCATTGGTAGTTATGTCAAAAAACATTTACCTCAAGTGCCTATAATTTATTACATCGCGCCTCAAGATTGGGCTGTTCCTATGCTAGGGAATGCTCCTAAATTAGCCAAATTTGTGGATAAACTCCTGGCAATTTTCCCCCAAGAAGCAAAATATTATCAACAGCAAGATATAGATACAACTTGGGTGGGTCATCCTTTATTGGACCGAATGAACAATAGTTTAAATCGGGAAGAATCTCGTAAATTATTAGGTATTAAATCCGAAGCAACAATCATCACTTTATTACCCGCTTCCCGTCAACAAGAAATTAAACAAATGTTACCGATTATTGGGGAAGCTGCCCAACTTATTCAAACTAAAATACCAGAAGTTGAGTTTTTGATTCCTGTTTCCTTACCCATTTATCGAGATGCAATTTCAGCCACAGTTAATCAATATAATTTATCTGCCACAATTCTAGCAGGAAAAGCTCTAGAAGCGATCGCAGCATCAGACCTAGCCATTACTAAATCTGGAACAGTAAATTTAGAAATTGCCTTACTTAATATTCCCCAAGTAGTCTTCTACAAAGTTCATCCTTTTACTGCTTGGCTTGGTCGGAATTTGTTAAAAATTAATGTTCCGTTGATGTCCCCACCAAACCTAATCCTAAACCGACAAATTGTCCCAGAATTACAACAGGAATCTGCTACTCCCCATAAAATTGCCCAAGCTGCCGAGACCCTATTGTTTGATTTCAATAAACGCCAAGAGATAATAAACGGCTATCAAGAAATGAAATCTTTATTAGGAGATAGGGGAGTAGCCTATCGTGCTGCCAGAGAAATCCTCAAAATATGTCATTGATTTTACAAAAATGATCTATTTTGAATAATTAAGAATCTCAGTTTTATACTATTAATGCTGTTCAATTTGATCTAAACTGATAGATTATGTCAATTACAGTTTAACTTTGCTTAAACTCGTGACGTAACCCATTAAAACTATTTATAAAACTTTACAGTTTTGAAACAAATAAATATTGATTTGTTAAATACTCAGTTTTAAATGGTAGATTAAATTACCAAAAGCTCAACTTTATTTTGTTAAATAAATGGTACTTAGTACCGAGTTTGTCACCAAAAAAAAATATCATTATGAAATCTACTTAAAAATGGCATTTGGCTCATATTTTTTGACATAGAAGACCATAACTGCAATTTTTTGAGTTAACTTTCCATTCCGATGGAAAGCTTGATACTTAGCCTAAACACTATTTGAAAATTATATTTGAAATTATAAAACGTTTAATATGAAGAACTCTTAACATCAAACAAATAAAAAATTATTCCTCGAACTTATCTTTTTACCACGATTATGACAATTGAAATGTCACAAAAAATTGGTTTCGAGGATATCAGTCTCAGTCAACATAACCCAAACAAAATCACATCGCCAATACAGGAATTGAAAAAATTTAGGTTAATCCTAATTTTTGCTAAAAAACTCAGCCCATCCAACCTTTGCTAACAACCATTCTATAAATATGAAGTTATCCGTTTTTAAAAGCCTACAGTTTCGGATGCCCTTACTAGTATTATCTGGGATTATTCCTTTAATTGCTGTAGCTAGTTTTTATGCTACTAAAAGTGCTGCTAGAAAAATTACTCAAGAAGCTACTCAAAATCTTGCCCTAAAAAGCACCTTATTGGCAGAAAATGTCCAAAATTGGAATGAATCTCATGTATTGGCTTTACTAAACCTAAGCCGACAGCCAGATATTATTGCTGATAATCCTGAGAAGCAGCAACCAATATTAAGAGAAATAGTTAAAACTTACGATCACTTTTATCTAGCCCATACAATCAATTTACAAGGATGGAATATATCTCGTAGTGATGGTAAAAAGTCCAAATATTACGGCGATCGCGGATATTTTCAAGGTGCTGTTGCTGGTAATAGAATTAGCTATCAAAGTATCATTAGCCGTACGACTCAACAACCAGCCTTATGTATGGCTACTCCCAGTTTTAAACAAGATAAAATAGTAGCAGTAACCTCAAATTGCACTGACTTAAACGCTTTAACAGAACAGGTAGGTAAACTAAGATTTGGTGAAACAGGTTATGCCTTTCTGGTAGATCAAAACGGTGATCTTTTAGCCCATCCCAATTCTAATTTACTTTCTGGAGAATCCTTGACTAACCTTAGTCAATATCCCCCAGTGAGAAATATCTTAACTAACAATATCGGTAACTTCTTTTCTTTTACTGATAATGAAGGGGTTAGATGGGTTTCCCATAGCACTCGTTTGAACAATGGTTGGGCTGTATTAATTCTGCAAGAAGAAACGGAGTTTCTCACTAGCAAAACCCAGTTTCAAAACTTAGCATTTTTGATTAGTTTTGTTGTGATCTTTGGGACTAGTGGCTTGACCTTTTTTGTCGCCAATCGACTCACTAGACCAATTATTGATTTGAGTAATGCAGCTATCACTATCTCCAAAGGCAACCTAGATAAAAGAGTTAATGTCAACAGAGAAGATGAAATAGGAATTTTGGCATCTTCTTTTAATCATATGGCAACTCAGCTAACAAAATCCTTCGACGAATTACAACAAACTTTCAAAAAGTTAGAAAAAGCCAAAGAAGAAGCAATTTCAGCTAACGTAGCTAAAGACAAATTTTTAGCCAACATTAGCCACGAGTTTAGAACTCCCCTCAATAGTGTCTTAGGTTATGCCAAACTCTTACAGATAGATAATTCTTTAAATTCTAGTCAACTTGAACAACTCAATACTATTCAACAAAGTGGCACCTATCTTCTAACTTTAATTAATGACATCTTAGATTTATCCAAAAGTAAAGCGGGGAATATGGAACTTCACCTCAAGGAGTTTAACTTGTTAAATTTCTTAACAAGTGTTATCCGTATTGTGGAGAGTGAAGCACAAAGTAAAGGGTTGCGAATCCGAAACAAGTTTGAGGGTCTGCCAGAAACCATAAAAGCCGATCAGAAAAGATTAACTCAAATCTTAATCAATCTTTTGAACAATGCAATTAAATTCACCGCTAAGGGTGAAATATTATTAAAAGTTAGTCTGGTAAAAACCGTAGATAATATCAATTCTCCCTTAGAACAAAAAATACGTTTTGAAGTAATTGATACAGGTATTGGTCTCGGTCAGAAAGAATTGCAAACAATTTTTCAACCTTTCGAGCAATTTGGCAATATGGAATCTCGCTCTATGGGGACTGGCTTAGGCTTATCTATTAGCAAACAACTGGTGGACTTGATGGGAGGACAACTAAAAGTTAAAAGTAAACAGGGTAAAGGTTCTAACTTCTGGTTTGAGATCATGCTGGCTCAAAATGAAGCAGGTGCTACAGAAGATCAGCCTCTAGAAATGCAAGCCATATCTGGTTACAAAGGTAAGCAAAGAAAGCTTTTAGTAGTAGATGATAAAAAAGCAAATCGTCTCCTGTTAGCAAAAATGCTTGAACCAATGGGTTTTAAAGTATTAATGGCTGAAAATGGCGAAAAAATGTTCTCTATTATCCAAGAAGATAAACCTGACTTAATCTTCCTCGATTTACTGATGCCAGTTAAAACAGGATTTACCGCAGCCAAACAGTTACAACAGACATCTCAATTTAGTGATATTCCTGTAATTGTTTTATCTGCCTGCTCAATCACATCCCAAATGCGTGAATATCTTAGATGTGACGGATTCCTAAATAAACCATTTGAGGAAGATGAACTACTAGCATTACTTGAGAAGCATCTCAATCTGGAATGGGTTTCTCGGGACAACAAGCAACTACCCCCAGCTTTGAGTAATGAAGACCCCACAGTGGTGCTACAAAAAGTTTAAATAGTGCTAAATCTGGTGTTCAATTAATTGTAGAGACGTAAAATTTACGTCTCTACATTGGGCTCATATTAAATCCTGTTTAGATACAACACTTCAAATTTGTGGGAATTTAGAATGCAGAATTTAGCCCTAAAGGCACTAAAGTATTCCCTTCGGTCATTCCCTATCGGTCAATTCAGAAAGGTTTAAGCTAATTTTACGCTTTAAACTAAAAGTATACTTTGATAAGCGGATTTAGTATCATATCTCATCCCAACCACCAATACCAGAAGACATAACATAACTAGTAACTCCTGCTTCAAAGAAATTAGCTTTAGTATGTCCTGCTTTTTTGGTATCAGAAAATCTTTCTAAATGTTTATAGGGACTTTTTTGATACTTACTATCAGTATATAAAGGGTCTAAGCCGATCGCCCTTAAGCGTGTATTTGCCATATACTTGGTATATTGCTCCGTACTAGTATTAGTAATACCAAGAATATTGTCTCCTACAATATGATTGGTCCAGCGACACTCATGTTCTACTGCTTTATCAAACATTTCATAGATTTGCTCAATAGAATGAGGTAGCAACTTCATCGCTTCGGGTAGCAATTTTTGATACAGTCGGACGTGGCTTAATTCATCCCGATTAATCATTTTAAATATATCTGCACTGCCTGGCATTAACATCCGAGAAGCCAGATTATAGAAATAGATAAATCCATTATAGAAATACATTCCTTCTAATAAATAGTCCGCAAGTAGAGCCACAAAGTAATTTTCTTCTGTGGGAAAATCAATATATTGCTGATAGATTCCTGCAATAAACTCACAACGCTCTGCTAAAACTTGATCAGTACGCCAAAACTCATAGACTGAACTTCTGCGATCGCTAGGAATAACTGTTTCAATAATATATTGATAACTCTGATTGTGCATACCCTCCTGAGCAATTTGTTCTGCCATACACAAGCTAACTTCAGGGGCAGTAATACAACTCTTGAGATGGGGGAGGTTACAAGTTTGAATTGAATCCAAAAAAGTCAAATAACTTAGTATACCGTCATAAGCATGGCGTTCTTCGGCGGTAAGATTCCAATAATCCGTTACATCTTGAGTAAGATCGAGCTTTTGGGGAATCCAAAAGTTTTCCCGCATCTGCTGATATAGTCCAATTGCCCAAGAATAGCGTACGTCATTGAGTTGCATCAAATTAGTAGTATTACCAAACCAAATAGAGCGATTTTCAATTTTATCGTCTCCACTAGGATTGAAGATAGGATTAGCTAGCATAGTTTTATTCATAAGCTGTCAGGTGTTTTCTTGGTGTATTTAGTTAGGAAGTAGTTAGTATTCTCTTCAATCTTGAATATACTCGGTTCCCGAAATTAAGGCATACTCGGCACGCATAAATTCTCGTCCCAAATAAGCAGCATGATCCAACATAGTAATAGGACAGGGGTCAAGTTCTTCGATAACTTTGACACAAAGTTCTTTAGCTGTTCTAGCAGCATATACGGTTTCTGCCACTCTATAGGATTTACCTCTAGCAGCAATTACTTTTCCCGTATCAGGATCGACCGCTAAACCCTTTTCATTAATCACGTTAGTGTAGTGCTTGGCATAGATTAATTCAGCATCTCGGTCAACGTAGATGATATAGTACCCTCCTGGATCTAGAGAAATAGGACGTTTCGAGAGTTTATCATCAATGATTTTAATCTTATTTGCCAACTCGCTCATTGTTAAATTCTTTATTTTATCCTTGATATTCGGATAACCATATTATCAGAACAGTAAGATCGTAGTTAATGTTGGAATGATTCTTTGATCCGACATCAGCAATTTACTGATTTAATCTCAAAATGACTATTGAAACCAATCAACGCTGTACAATTCCCATAGTCAAAAAGTTCCAAGACTATAAAGCTTATCGTATCAGCGATGGTGATACCAATCGTCTGGCTATTATTTTTGACTCCAAGAGTGCGGATAATTCTTTGACAGTTTGTGTAGAAATTTTTGATCCTGGGGGAGCGACTCCTCCCCATCGTCACAATTATGCTGTAGAGATGTTTTTTATTCTCCGAGGTGAAGGTATTGCAGTGTGTGACGGTAAAGAGGTAATCCTAAAAACAGGAGATAGTATTTTGATGCCCAAAACAGGCACTCACTACATTAAAAATACTAGTTCTCAAAGGCTATATGCCCTATGTATGATGGTTCCCAACGAAGATTTTTCTGAACTAATCAGCAGTGGCATTCCTGCGGTGCTAGATGAAGAAGACTTAAATGTAATTACTCGTCTTGATTCTTTGACTGTAAGTTAAGAAACAAAATTGAACATTGTTAAATAAATATTAAGAAAAAACCAGTTTTTAGTTAGGTAGAAGATACTTACTAAAAGAGTTAATAACTAAAAAAACTGCCCTATATTAGTAAATATTCTCTGATCCCTGTCAATCAGACTTAGCTACGCTAAACTAATCTATCCTGTAAAGGAAAGCAAATTACTATAAAATAACCTAACTTTTTTTCAAGTTTTTAACAATTTTTTGCTAAATGTCATCAAAGTAGCAAAAAATGAAATAGAGTTGATTGAGATAATCTTCAAAGTCAATGCTATTATCGAATTGCGTAGCAATTAATCATAATATAGGGCATAAATTATGGATCAAGCGCCTGTATCTCCAGTGGTGCTAGCAATATTAGATGGCTGGGGTTATCGAAAAGAGACTGAAGCTAATGCCATAGCTATAGCGAAAACCCCCATTTTCAATAGTTTAAAGGCAGCCTACCCTAATACGCTAATCAATACCTCTGGAAAAGACGTGGGTTTACCAACTGGTCAAATGGGGAACTCAGAAGTAGGACATTTAAACCTTGGTGCAGGGAGAGTCGTACCTCAGGAGTTAGTCAGAATTACTGATGCCGTAGAAGATGGTTCTTTGTTCCGCAACGAAGTGCTGGTGAAAATTTGCGAACAAGTCCAAATTTCAGGGGGAAAACTCCACCTAGTTGGTCTTTGTTCGGAAGGAGGAGTTCATTCCCATCTCCAGCATTTAATTGGCTTATTGGATCTAGCTAAACTAAATGGGATCGCAGAAGTTTGTATTCACGCGATCACTGACGGTAGGGATACTAACACCACAGAAGGAATCAAAGCTTTAGGGAAAATTGAACAATATATTGAAAAAATTGGTATCGGCAAAATTGTAACCGTCAGTGGTCGGTATTTTGCGATGGATCGAGACCGCCGTTGGGATCGAGTCCAAAAAGCCTATGACGTAATGACTAATAATGAATTTACCCAATCAGTTTCTGCCACTGAGCTATTAGAGAATTTTTATAACCAAGACTTTACTGATGAGTTTATTCCTCCCACCAGAATTGCCCCAGGAGCAGTAGAATCAGGAGATGGGGTGATTTTCTTCAATTTTCGCCCAGACCGCGCTCGACAGCTAACCTATGCCTTTGTGCAACAAGATTTTGATGGGTTTGCCACCAAATCTATTGAATCTCTTAATTTTGTTACTTTTACTCAATATGACCCTAATATCCAGGTCGAAGTGGCATTCAAGCCCCAAAATTTGACCAATATTTTGGGAGAAGTTATTGCGGAACAAGGTCTGCACCAATTCCGCACCGCAGAAACTGAAAAATACCCCCATGTTACTTATTTCTTCAATGGAGGTATTGAAGAACCTCTACCAGGAGAAGATCGGGAGTTAATTCAAAGTCCTATGGTTGCCACCTACGACCAAGCACCTGCCATGTCTGCTAAAGCCGTAACAGATGCAGTGTGTAACGCAGTCAATCGTAGAATTTACTCTTTAATTGTGGTCAACTACGCCAACCCTGATATGGTAGGTCATACAGGTAACATAGAAGCAGCAGTCAAAGCCATTGAAACCGTTGACGATTGCTTAGGTACTCTGATCGATTCGGTTGTCAAAGCTGGGGGAACAATTTTGATTACTGCCGATCATGGCAATGCGGAATATATGCGGGATGCTTTGGGTAATCCCTGGACAGCCCATACCACTAACCCTGTACCCTTTATTCTGATTGAAGGAGAACAAAGAAAAATTCCTGGTCATGGTGCAGAAGTACAATTAAGGGAAAACGGACGGTTGGCAGATGTGGCTCCCACTATTCTAGATATTTTACAAATACCCCAACCCCCAGAAATGACTGGGACTTCTCTAATTCAAGCAGCAGCTTATGATATCAATAAAAATCGGACTCCAATACAGATTTCTTAAATATTGACAACTATAACCTTTCTCAAATAAGTGAGGTACAGTCAATGAAGGATGCCCTAAAGGATATATGCCCTAAAGGATTCCCTACGGTCTCGAAGCGGTATCCCCTTGCGGGACACCTTCGGATAAACAATGAACGATGAACGAAAACCAAGATATTTATTGCATCTCATTAAAATGAGAACCGCTATACTAGATCAAACTCTTGGTAAGACCACTCTTTGAGGTTGATCTTGATATTTTCCTAAACGATCTTCATAGGTTACATCGCAGTGTTCTCCTTCAAAAAAAAGTAGTTGAGCAATACCCTCATTGGCATACACTCGACAATCTGCACTAGAGCTATTACTAAGTTCTAGGGTCAAATTACCACGCCAGCAAGCCTCTGCTGGTGTGGTATTAAGTATGATGGAGCATCTGGCATAGGTTGACTTACCAAGACAAATTATAGTTATATTAGGTGGTACATTTAACTTTTCTAGAGCAACTCCTAATCCATAGGAATGAGCTGGGATAATAAAAAAATCTCCATTTTCATCATGATGTAAGGGGACGGATTCTAGATTATCGGGATTGAAGTTTTTGGGATCGACTACTGTGCCTGGAATATGTCTAAAGATTAAAAATTCCTTGGAACTAAGACGGATATCGTATCCAAAGGATGATGAACCATAGCTTAAAACTTTTCTCAATGTTTTATCTGGCAATTCTATTTCACGCACCAAAGAAGATTCAAAAGGCTCGATCATTCCTTTTGTAGCTTGTTCGATAATCCATTTGTCATTCTTTAGCATAGTGGTGGTATTGTTTAATTTTTTATTAACTAAAAATTCCCAAAAAAATTCTAGGGAATACTTTCTATTGAAGTAATTTTATTCCCTAGCAATATCTTTTAGATACTGGCTATCAGTCTATTATTTGTATATAGTAAGATTAGAAACGGAAACTTCTGCGATCGCCACTGCCAGAACGATTTGATTCACGGGGTTTAGCTTGATTAACTTTGAGAGTTCTTCCCATCCATTCTGCTCCATCTAAAGCATCAATAGCAGCAGATTCTTCCTCTTCTGTTCCTAATTCGACAAAAGCAAAACCACGTTTACGACCAGTTTCTTTATCTGTTGGCACATAAACTCGTTTCACATTTCCATATTCAGCAAATACCTCTACTAGGTCATCTTGCTCTAGACCATAATCCAGATTGCCCACATAAATTGACATAACTTTTGTCTCCTATTTTCGCTACTAATGGAGAGACAAGATTTCGGAAAAGGCGTATCAATACTTTACGGACAAACCAATCAATACTGAATGCAAACTCAAATACCGAACCTAATTCTCAAAGAAAATAATAGCACTAAAGCTTAAATTTTTGATCTGCTTCAATGGCATAATTACGAAATCGCTCCATGTCTGCTTGGATAGTTGATTCGACGATTCTACCTAAAAACAAACCGTCCATTAATTTCCCAATTATCCCTGGTATGTTGTATGCCACCGAGAGTTTGACAACGCTATTGCCTTGACTACGATCATAAAATCGAATTGCTCCTCGGTTGGGTAATCCATCAACTGATTCCCACTGAATAATTTGTTGGGGAACGACCTGAACAATTCTAGATAACCAACTAAATTCAAATCCACTACTAGCCAGTTTCCAACGAGATAATTTGGGATTATCAGGTAGTATCTCTACTGAGTCGATCCATTTCATCCACAACGGCATTTGTTCTAAATCTGACCAAAGAGCCCATACTTGTTCGATGGAAACTGGTACTTCTACTTGTACGGTATGTTCAAGCCAATCTGACATGGAATTATTAAATTAGGAATTAGGTTTGATTTGTGCTGCATAATCGAGAATTGCTTGAGCAGCTTGTTTTCCCGATATGGTTGCCCCTTCCATACTATCGATATAGTCTTGTTGGGTATAGCTACCAGCAAGGAAAAAGTTAGGGATGGGAGTTTTTTGGGAGGGACGATAAAGATCCATTCCTGGAGCTTCCCGATAAAGAGATTGAGCAAGTTTGACTACACTATACCAGGTCATGTTTAGGTCTCTGGAAGAAGGAAATAACTGATGAACTTGGTCCAGTACGTGATGGGCTATTGCTTCATTACTTTGTTTAATAAAAGGATCTCCTGGAGTTAAGACTAGTTGCATTAAAGAGCCTTGTCCTTCTTTATAGTAATCCCCTGGACTGGATAGGGCGAGATCGGAAAAACAGGAAAAGTCCGCATCGGGTGTGTAGAGTAAATTGTCGATGCCTACAGCTTTCTGGAGTTGTTTTCTTTGGGCTTCATCATTTAATTCTGTAACCCAACCATCAAAACGCAGTTGTACGGTGGCAACGGGTACAGCATCTAGTTTATAGATGTTGTCAAATTCTGACCATTTACGCCATGCTTGGGGTAAGACTTTTTTAATTCCAGGAACATCACAAGCGCATAAATAGGCATCGGCGGTGATTACTTCTGTGCTGTCTCCTTGAGCAACAACTAATCCTGTTACTTTGCTATTGTTATCTTGATCAAAAAGTATTTCTCTAACTTGCCTACGGG
>JASJDB010000148.1 GCA_030065315.1 Xenococcaceae cyanobacterium MO_167.B52
TTCGGTAGTCAAGGGTGCGACACTGGAACTTGATTCCAGTGCTTGAGTCGCCCGCGCTGCGCGTACAGAATTCAGAATGCTGTATCATTTTCCCCGCAAATCGTTAGAGTTGGCACATCTAACACTTCCCATTGCTGTCTATTGCCTTTAAACAAAGAGGGAAATATGCAATGATAGTAGTTAATCATGGCAGTAAGCGCACCGGAAAGAAAATCATTTATATGTTGAAGAAGCTCAATATCTTCAAGACTAATAACTATATTTTGATGTGCTAATATTGGAGACTAATTGACTAAAAAATCTAAAATCGTAAAACATCAAGTCCAAGCTGCCCCTGTTTTAATAAGAATTTGATCACCATTCTGGGTTTGACCTGAATAATATAGAATATAATTTCCATTTACTTCCCGCTTGGAGTATTAGATATTAAAATATAAAAATCCATCAATCTTAAGATTTTTATATTAGTTAAATATGGATTAATTTGAGACAAAATATTGCGGGAATTTTGAATTACTTCTCGTTCTATATTTATAGTTCTATAGTAAATACTTTCTCTATTGTTTGAAACAAGCTGCAAGTATTTTAGATTACTTAAATCACCATTAATAAATTCATCAAATTCATTAGAGTTGAGTTCTCTTAAATATCCAAATGTATTTAATAATGTTTCAAAATTTAATTCTCCCAACTTGCCTATTTCCCAGAGATAAATTTCGTAGCGAGCATCTGACTCACTTAAACAGACTAAACCTTCACTAGCTTTTCGTAAACTATGTAATAGCTCTAAATTAGGATTTTCTGGAGAATTACGGGGTTACTATTTTTAGTCATCTTTTTGCTAAACAAGTTGAATTTTTATTCAATAAAAAGTATATATGAACTATTTACTTGAGTCAAGATTATGGAATGTGGTGCTGAGAGTGAGGTAAATTCATGCCACATCCTCTTGAAATCTTTGCTATGTATAGGTTTTCAGATTTCAATTTTTGTCAATTTAAATAGTAAGAATTGAGGGATTTTTTTCGATTAAAAAGACTCCAATTCAGGTAAAGCCTTGTGAATAATTCCCAACCATTCAATTAAATTTTCTAATTGTTTTTGGGGTTTTACAATACCCAAACCACGAACTATAACTTTTTTAGGAGCATGAACAAAGCGAGATTTAAGATGTTTTGGTAAGCTATATTCTAATATTTCCCAAGCTGGTGCAGCCATGGGAGTTTCTAAGATAATATTTTGTTTCCCTTCTGGTTTAATGCGGGAAAATCCGATCGCCTTAGCAATTTGTTTTAGTTCCATTACTTGTAATAAGTGTTGTACTGGAATCGGTAAATTTCCGTATCTGTCGCACCAATCAGCAGCTATTTGAGTTAGTTCAGTTTTAGAAGTTGCACTGGCGACTGCTCGATAAGCATCCATTTTTTGTTCCATATCTGATATGTAATCAGCAGGAATAAAGGCTGTAAGTTTTAAATCTACTTGAGTATCTTCGACTTTTGGTATTTCTTGTCCTTGGATTTCTTGCAAAGCTTCTTGTAACATTTCCATGTAAAGATCGAAACCAATCGCAATCATTTGTCCCGATTGTTCGGCACCCAAAATATTACCTACACCTCGTATTTCCATGTCTCTGGTTGCTAGTTGATAACCCGATCCCAGTTGACTAAATTCTTGTAAAGCTCTTAAGCGTTTACGAGCAGTATCTGATAAACTTTGCTTATTAGGATATAGTAACCAGGCGTGTGCCTGAATTCCAGAACGTCCTACCCTACCCCGTAATTGATACAGTTGGGATAAGCCAAATTTTTGAGCATCTTCGACAATAATCGTGTTAACCCGAGGAATATCTAGCCCTGATTCAATAATTGTGGTACATACCAGAATATCTGCTTCACCGTTGCTAAAAGTCAGCATAGTGCTTTCTAATTCTGATTCTGCCATTTGACCGTGGGCGATGGCAATTCTGGCACTAGGAATCATTTCTCGTAGTTGTCCTCCCAGTTCTTCGATGCCTTCCACTCTTGGGACAACGTAAAATATTTGTCCTCCCCGATCCAATTCATTCCGAATGGCATTTCTAACGGCTTCAGGGTTATAGGGAGAAAGATGGGTTTTAATGGGGCGACGGGAGGGAGGAGGAGTAGTAATCAGGCTCATTTCCCGAATGCCTGACAGAGACATATAGAGGGTACGGGGAATAGGAGTTGCCGAGAGAGTTAATACATCAACTTGACTTTTAAAAGCTTTAATTTTTTCTTTTTGATTTACACCAAATCTTTGTTCTTCATCTATTACTAACATTCCTAAGTCTTTAAATTTTATATCTTTACCTAGTAACTGATGAGTTCCTACTACTACATCTAATTCTCCTGTAGCTAATCGCTGCATAATTTCTTTTTTTTCGGAGTTAGTGCGGAAGCGATTTAATAAACCGACATTTATGGGATAAGGAGCAAATCTTTCTTTAAGAGTGTGATAATGTTGTTGAGTTAAGATAGTAGTAGGAGCGAGGAAAGCTACTTGTTTATTGCCACTAGTAATTACTTTAAAGATTGCCCGAACTGCTACTTCAGTTTTACCAAATCCTACATCACCACATACTAAGCGATCCATTGGTAATTCATTTTCTAAATCTAGTTTGACATCTTGAATAGCTTTGAGTTGATCGGGTGTAGGTTGATAAGGGAAAGAATCTTCTAATTCTTTTTGCCAGGGATTATCTGGAGGATAGGCATAACCAGAAAGTTTGGAGCGTTTAGCATAAAGTTTGACTAAATCTACTGCTAGTTTCTTAACAGCTTTTTGAACTTTTGTCTTGGTTTTAGACCAAGACTTATCAGACATTTTATTAAGTACAGGGCGA
This sequence comes from Xenococcaceae cyanobacterium MO_167.B52, assembly GCA_030065315.1. Classification (GTDB taxonomy): domain Bacteria; phylum Cyanobacteriota; class Cyanobacteriia; order Cyanobacteriales; family Xenococcaceae; genus JASJCP01. The sequence continues at coordinate 2,867 of JASJDB010000148.1, forward strand.
GTTTTTCCTGTACGACGGTAGCGAGAAATAGTATCTAGAGAATCTGCGGGGACTCTTAATGTTCCATCCGCATATTTAAGGACTAAATATTCTCTGGAAGCGAGGGATTCTAATTCAATAAATCTACCTAAACCATGACTTTTATGAACTATATAGTCTCCTGGACGCAGTTTATCCAGATCAACTTTTTTAGAAGTAGCTTTTCTGCGCTTACGAATGTAACCAGTATTTGCTAAAGTCTGTTGTCCAAAAAATTCTTTATCTGTAACTACAACAAAACGGTAAGTGGGTAAAATAAACCCTTGTAACTCCGCCAAACCAGAATATTTTAAGGCTACTACTGTATCTTGAATATGGTTTTTTTCAATAGCATTAAAGTCTTTAATATTAGGAATAAACTGTATAGGGCAATCATGTTCTTGCAGTAAAGATGCAGAACGACTTGGTTGAGCAGAAACGACCCAAGCGCGATACTTTTCTAAAGTCAGACCACCATAAATGTCTTTTTTTCCTCTTAAAATAGCTGCCAATTTGCCGAATTGGTGGGGAGCAGTAGGAATAGGACGACTAAAAAGATTGCTAATGGGAATATCTTGCTTATGGGGAATTGGTAAACTGGGATTTTCTTCGGCTATTTCTGATAAATATAAAGTCTTAAAGCGATCGCTATCAAATAGGGAATCTTCAAAAATAGTATGAATCTTAGGTAGTTTGGGTTTAATACGTTTCCACTGTTCTTCTGCATTAGCAATCCAGCGATCGCAGTGTACTTGACATTGTTCAATTTCATCAATTGCGAGTAAAGTATTTTGGGGTAAATAGTTTAGTAAAGAAGCAGGATTTTCAAAAGCCAATCCTAGAAAACGACGCATTCCTTCTGGAAGATTACCTTCTAAAAACCTCTCTAATTCTTCATCCGATAAATAATCATCTAAGCTCTTATCTATTTCTAAAATAGTGTTAGCAATAATTGCACTAAATGAAGTCGGAGTTAATAATAAAGTTTCTATCTTATCCAAAGAGCGTTGAGTAGCCGTATCAAATTCCTTAAGCTGTTCTAACTCATCCCCAAACCATTCCAACCTCACAGGTAATTCTGCCGAAACAGGAAAAATATCAACAATATCTCCTCTCCTGCTCCACTGTCCCTCCATTTCTACTAAGTTTACTCGCTCGTAACCCAACTTAGCCAAAGATAAGTCTAATTCCTTAGAATCTAAACTCATGCCCTGTTCTAAAGTTAAACAGTAAGAACTAAAAACATCTGGTGGTGGTAAATGGGGTTGTAAGGCTCTTTCTGTAGTAACAATTGCTGTATTACCCGATTGTTGGTTAATTACTGATAAAACCTGCATCTGTCCCCAAATTGTCTCTGATTCGGAGTCAAAAGGGTCATAGGGGGATGCTTCGGAGGTGGGATAAAAATTAACACTCTGCCAACCCATTGCCTCTAATTGGGCTGCCCAGCGTCCAGCCTCTTCCAAGTTTTGACATACTACCAGCAGATTTTTGTCAGTTACTTTGGCTAATCCTGACGCAACTATGCCCTTGGGTAAACGAGCAATACCATTAAGAAGCAGTGAGTCATTTTTATCTAGTTTCGTGACTAATTCTTTGGTGAGGGGGGATTTTTCGACAGCACGAACTACGGAGGCAAAGGTCATACTTAAGATCGATTTTGATTGTTGATTGCTTCAATATGATAGATCAATCGACCTAGTATATGGGGATTATTGTTGATGGTTCATTGTTCATCGTTCATCGTTGATGGGTCTTTAGATTCAGTTTCTGGAGTGGTAATAGGTTGAGCAGTTTCGGTTTTTTTTCTGAGAGATGGCACGGTTAGAGAGGGACAAATTTCTGCATCATACTGATAATTAACAGTCACTTGATAAGGTTTGGGTTGACCTGTATCATTACCAAAGTCTTTATTTCTTATATCTTCCTCAGCTTGCTGATTAAATATAGGATATTCCGCACTTTTAATCAGTTCTAGAGCTACAACCTTATTTTCATTATCTGCTACTACTCCATAAACGCTTTCTCCTTCCAACCTTCGGATACAAGCATCCCTAGGATAAGTTCCTTCTATTTCAATAACCTCTGGTTCAAGGGTTTCAACTTTGGATAACCAAATAAGATAGTTTTGTCTGGCTTCTTCGTCAGTAGTTGCCCTATTTTGTTTTGTGAGACTGGAAGTAATATCTTTCAGATTATCTTGAAGTTTCTCCTGGCGAACTGCTGCAATTTGTTCAGGAGTTAACTGAGGTTCAGGTTCAATTTCAACGGATTCTGCTGGTTCTGGTTCCTCTATTTCCGATGATGGTGATTCAAGAGTAGAAGTTTCAGATTCAGACTCTTCTAAGGGTGGTGGTAAAGGAAGAGCAGACAAATCTCCAATAGGGGGGAATTCTATGTTGTTGACAGGTGGGAAAAATGGTAGGTTTTGTAAATTAAAGTTAGAGGGTACAATAAGTGGTACAGGAGGGAGATCAGGAAAAGTACCAGGTATAGGAGTAATCGAAGAGGGAAAACCTGATTCATCGAGGGAACTGCTGCTAAAATCTAGTATTGCCGAGGATGTTTCGAGATTGGGTAAGCGAGCTGCTTCTAGGGGACTGAGTTCAATAGTCCCTACCGTGCCTTCTACTGCAACTTTTTTATCTCCCATCATTAATTGAGGCAACTTGTATTGATAGATCAACAAGTGCAAAATAATTGAGATTAAAAAGGCAATCGGAGTAGCATTCAATAACTTGTTAGATAATTTGGGGGTGTCTATTTCTTGGGACATACCAGATTTTAACAGTAATAAACTAGCTTCTTATTTGTACAGGCATCACCAGATAAGTCATTTTTAACCCTGTGAGGGGAGTAAAAATAACGGGTAAATTCCATTCATTGAGTTGCATTTTAACTTCTGTTGAGGGTAAAGCTTTCAGTCCATCTGCAAGATATTTAATATTGAAAGCAATATCAATATTTTCTCCTGTAATTTCCGCACTGATAGATTGTTTGGCACTACCTACATCTTGAGCATCAACGGATAAAGTTAGTTCCCCTTGCTCAGAGTTGAGGCTAAATTTAGCTACATTATTTTTTTGTGCCATAACAGACACTAATTCCAGACTACTTAAGAGTCTTTTGCGATCGCAAATTACAATGCGTTCAAAAGTACTAGGTATTAGGCGGTCATAAGGAGGATAAGCTCCTGTTAATCTTAAGGTGGTTATGGTGCGAGAACTGCCTTCAAAAATAATTTGAGTATCGTCATAACGCATCTTAAAGGTCGCCTGACCCGAAGGGTCAGGCGCGTTCCCAAGCGCGTGCGACGCGCGCGGGGTCGCCTGACTTACTGATTCGTCCCCCAACATTTTTTCCAACTCTCTTAAAGCCCTAGCAGGAATAGTGACTGCAAATTCAGGAAGTTTTATTGAACTAGCTTCTGTGTCTTCTGACTCATCGAGAAAGATTTGCACTACAGCCAGGCGATGGGAATCAGTAGCTGCAAATTCTAAGGCTGTTGCTTCAGAGGAAGATACATGAACTCCCGTTAGTATTTCCTTAGATAGTTCAGTACTAGCTGCAAACAGACAACCTTTCAAACCTTCAAGAAAGGACGTAATAGGTAAATCAATCGTATTTTCCCCGCCTACTACAGGTAATTCAGGGAATTCCGAACTATCCATCCCATTAAGCTGTAGTTTACTTGATGCAGCCGAAAGAGTTGCTACCAAATTACTATTATCTTCCGATTCATCACAAGTTAAAGTAATTTCCATCTCTGGCAGCCTAGACACAATATCATTAAATAGTTTGGCTGGTAGAGTAATGGTTCCCCCTTCTTGAATATCCCCACTAAAACTAGTGCGAATTCCTAAACGCCCATCAAAAGCTGTCATAGTTAATTTTTGCTTGGCTTCATCTGCTTCTAGCAATACGTTACCTAACACTAAAGGCTCAGGGCGAGGGGGAACAGCACGACTGACAAAAGCTAAATTGCTTTTTAAATCACTCTGGGAACAAACTATTTTCATCTTATTAGGCAACTATAAAATTATTGGTTAAGCAGTTCGATAGTACTATATCTTGCTCCAATTAGAAATTTAGCAATAAAAAATTAAGCTCATCCCACGCTTAAAAGACGTGGGATTTCACGTTCATCGTTTATGCGCTTGCGAAGCTCTACCCGAAGGGGCAGCGGTATCCTTTAGGGCATGGTTCATCGTTCATCGTTTCAATTAACAATTAACAATCAACAATCAACGGGCGGTGTTTCCTCCCTAGTTTAAAAGCATAGGGCTTCCACACCGCCCCTTTGTGTAAAGTATTATCATCAGGCTAATTGACTACTCAAGACTAACTAAGACAAGGGAAGAAAACTATTTCTAATACCCAAGGACACACAGGAAAGTAGTGAAGTTATTTTGCTGCTCATTAAACTAAAATTTAGCTTAATAAAAATTTACTGGTTCGGACTGCAAAACTGGATAACAACATAATTTTAGGATATTGCAGAATTCTGTGGACTTGTATATTGAGATTGAATTAGAGCGTCTCAATGGAGTATATCAGGTAATGCTTGACCGACAATAGCAATCAAGTGCTGGGAGCGCAAATGTTAGGGAAACACGGTGGTGAAATAATTCAAGGAATTGCGATCACAATTAATATGGGAGGAAAAAAATCTGACTTCGACGCTACTGTCGGTATTCATCCTAGCGCAGCTGAAGAGTTTGTCACCATGCGTTAGATGGCAGCAGTGCGAACCAGTGAGGTCTACTGCTCTAGGGAAGGCTCACCAAGAGAGAGAGAAAGCAAACAGTAAATTTCTTTACTGGAAAATTAGACACTAATTATCAAGATCAGAATAGGAGTAATCATGGGAAAAATCTCAATTTTTTGGAAAAAAGGCTGCCCTCATTGTCAAAAAGCCAAGGAATATCTAGCAGCTCGAAATATTCCCTATCAGAGCTATGACATGACAGAAGATGAGCATTTGAGAATGTTAAGCATTTATTTGAGTGGAAGCCAAACCGTACCACAAATTTTCTTTAATAGTGAACATATTGGTGGTGCCAGCGATATGTTGAGTATAGCCGAACCAATTCTGGACGAAAAAATTCAAGCAACCCTGGCTGCTCCCGAGCCAGATTTTCCGCCCCAAGTCTCAGATGCCGAACTAGCTAATGCAGAGCTACCTTTAGGAAAAATTTTAGACCGATATGTTCCAGACTTGGCAACTAACCCAGAAATTAACCAAATTAAACCTTACTACGAAGCTATGTTTGGTTTTGTGCCTAATATGTACGACTATATGGCAATTGGACCTAAATATATTACTAACTGGTTAGCTACATTTTTGAATTTATTTGAACCAACCTCTGATACTTTGGGGAGTTTTCGCATGGTAGTTGTGTTTACTACCAGTGTCGCTGCTGCTTGCACCTATTGTACAGCTCATGCTACGGGTGGTGCTCTTGACAGTGGAACTACACCCACTAAACTTCGGCAGATTTTTGAATTTTACCAACATTCCCAAGGAAAAGATGATTCAGTGTTACCTTTTAATGAGACAGAAAGGGTCATGATTCGCCTAGCCAGGGCAGCAGCTTTAAATCAAGTCTCAGCAGAAGACCTTAACCGACTTCGTGAACTCGAACCAACCAAAGCAAAACAACTCATTGAAAGTGTCGGAACAATAACTGCTTCCTTTGGTTTCTTTAACCGTTTTAACGATTTGATGGGAGTTGAGCTAGAAGCACCAGCTCTAGAAGCTGCTCAACATAGTTTAGGCTCCCAGTGGGATGTAGGCAAACATGACAGTCAAGATCGCAGTGAAACTACTAGCGACCAGGAAGAACATGGAGGAGACGAACAAAATGTGATCCAAAAAGAAAAAGACTTTATTGCTCAAATACAATCCCAACTAAAAGCTGTTATCGGTAACGATCTCAGAGCCTATTTACAAGAAAATCTGGGCATAGTTCCTAACTGGATTTTAGCTTTTCCTGAAGCTGCTCAAATGGCTGTTAGCAACCTTTATGTATCTGTTGTTCAGCAAGGGCAAGTTTCTGCTGAATTGAAACATTTAATGCTTTATGTTTTGACAGATATTACTGGACATCAATATCTCAACTCCCTCGAAGGATTCCTAGCGACTAAGGCAGCAATTAAGCAAGGAATGTCTCCAGAGTTAGCCAAAAAGCGTTTAGAACAAAGCTTGGATGCAGCCAAAGTCAAAGGAGGAGCCTACAAAGATTTTTCGGAACAAGAATGTGCAGCACTGTGGTTAGCCACAACTGCCTCAGTTTATCCTCCATTTACCCCCTCACCTCTAGTATTAAGCTTGAAAAATTACTACACTCCTGAGCAAATTGTCGAGTTAACCATGTGTTTGGCAGTTGGTGGATTAGCTCAACGTTGGACTGCGATCATGAATATAGAATCGGAAGTCTTGCTGCCAGCCAATTCCAAGGGGTGATTGAAGAGAATGACATCAGGATATTACCAGCTATTTAGAGGAGTTGAGTATGCAAGTTGAGGCAACACGTACCAATCTAGTTATCATTGCCTCTATGGGGTTGGCTATGTTCTTGATTGGTCTCTTTCTGTATGTCAATGCAAGTCGAGTCGCGCCCTATATGCGCTATCTCCTGCCAATTCCACCAATCGCTGTGGCAGCGTATATTTACGTCCTCAATGTGGTCAGTGTCCAAGGCAGTCAGACTTTGGATATCAGCAAAGATTTACTGATAGAAACCGCCATTGGAACTGTTTCATTTCTTGTGATTGCCGTACTGCTCTTAGGGCAATATTATATGATTTTCTCCTTGCTAAGAAAGTAATGTTTAATTTTGCCCTTTTAATATGGGAGGATCTAGGTAAGTTAGGTGCGATCTCTGTAATTAGAACTTTTTTCAATTATGTCCTCAACCAAGACCTGGAAGCTGAAGGTAAACTTAAAGCGACGATGAAGCAGACAAACAAAAAACTAGAATCTTGTTTTATAGTTATCTTGTCAAAGTTTCTGAGGGCAGTTCCCCAAAAAGCTGGCGGTAATCGCGGGCAAATCTACCGAGATGAAATAATCCCCATTGAGTTGCTACTTCAGTAACAGAGGTAGTTAAGGGATCTCCAGCTAGAAGAGTTCTGTGCGCTGCTTCTAGTCGTTTCTGTTTTAAATAGGCGATTGGGCTAATTTCATAATGCTGCTTAAACCCTTTGAGTAGAGTAGTAACATGAACTCCAGCAGCAGCAGTAATATCAGCCAGAGAAAGGGGAAGTTCCAGATAAGACTCAATATAGTCCCTTGCTAGCCTAACGTAAGCTGGCAAACAAGACTCCTCTAATTGGTTTTCTAGGGGCAAATAGTTGTTGTCGGATAGAGACAGGAGCATTGAGAAAATCGTATTTTGGATTTCTGTGGCGATTAAGGGGGAGTTAAATAAGCTTCCTCCCCGCAATAACTCCTGAGAGATAAATTCTAGATAGCGTCGGAAACTAGTAGCTTCGGAAGTTCTGCCTAAAACTTGGGGGTAGAATGTAAATTTTTGCTCTTGTTGTCGGTTGACAAGTTTTTGAGCATAAGCAGTGAGCATTTGCTTATCGATTCCTATTGTTATGTGCCTAGTATTTTCCTGAAATGTATAATGAATAGGCTGATCGCTGGTTATTAAATAAGTAGAATTGTAATCATATAAAATATCTCGTCCTCGATAGCGAAGCTGCAACTGACCGCTTAAAGGGATTTCTAAAAAAAGCCATTTTTCTTCTGGAATCGGGATAACTGAGATGCCATAGGGAAACTTGCCACGAGTAAAAACTAGTTGCCCAACTGCGTAAGCCCTATAATCAGCATAAAATTCTTTTCCCACTGGCTCGACTTGCTTAATGGTAGTGAATTCTTGGGAAATGGTGCTTTGTAATTCTTCTGGATTGCTCGTTTTAAAGTTTAAGAATTCAAACGCTCTTTTAACATTCTTCATCACTAAAGATAAGCTTAATCAAAAGTTGATGTTATTGAGCTGTAAAACTGGTTAATATCGTTTCTACTTAGGGCTTGCTTAATAAATCTAGAAGCAATAACAGACAAGAGTTTCAGCGTTTTTGAGGAAAAAAAGTGCAAGGTTTTTGAGTAGATGAGTTTAAAATGCCTGCATTTGTTCTCTAACTAGAAGCAAATTTTGCCGTAGCAGATAGCCGAAACTGTTCCCTATTCCCTGTTCCCTGTTCCCTATCCCTGCCATAAAACTTTTTCAGCAAACCCTAAGTAAGTGAGAATTAATCCTGATGTTTAAAGATTGGAACTTTGATGATTGGGCAAATCATATTTTGTTTGTATTTACTGTTTTACTCTTGGTTTATTCTTTTGTCTTTGTTTAGT
>JASJDB010000149.1 GCA_030065315.1 Xenococcaceae cyanobacterium MO_167.B52
AATTGATGAAATTGAAGAGATATTAATAAAACGTTGTAATGTTCTAAATAATATGGAAAAAGAAATAAAAGATTTAACTAATTATCATTGGTTAAATAATAGTTGATCAAAAGTGGGGTTTCTAAATCGGATTTAGTATGAGATGTTTATATCGGTGGGCAAATAATTTTGTATTGAACCATTTTATGTTTATCTTTATTGTGCCTACTCTAAATAATATTAAAGATTAGAAAATACGACCTTTGCTATATCCACGTTCAATTAAACCAAAGCTTCAACGTAGCTAGAAATTGATTTAGGCTCAGGAATTTCGTAACCTTCTAATTTTAATCCTTCTAAATGAAAATCAATAGCCTCTTTCATATTTTGTGTTACTTCTTCTTTTGTAGAGCCAGTAGCTATACAGCCTTCGATATCTGGAGAGTATGCAGAATAGCCTGTATTTGTTGGTTCAATAATTATTAAATATCTCATTTTAACCCTGCTTGCTTAAGAATACTATTTAATGTTCCTGGTGCAAGTTCATCACTTAATTTACCTGGAACTGTTACTAATCCTTTCTTGGTCAAATGTTTGTATTGACGATGACTACCTCTAGTTCTTACTAAATACCAACCATCATTCTCTATTATTTTAATTAATTCTTTGGTCTTCATTAGATATTGGTAAGGGGGATTAATAAATCACCCCTCAATTAGATTAAAGATTAGAAATTGCGCCTCTTGCCATATCTGCTATGGCTCTATCATTAGCTTTAGGTAAATGGTAGTATGTACCACCAGCTTGTTTAGCTAGTTCTTTACCAAATCCAGTAGAGACAAAACGGCTTTCTGTATCAATTAATAGTAATTTCATGCCCAAGGCACGAATTTTACCAGCAATATCTAATAGTTCCTCTTTGATATTGGGTTTTTCTCCTTCTTCTATTGGTTCGCCTAGAGAACGGGATAAAGGAATGTTTCCTCTACCATCAGTAATAGCTACTATCACTACCTGCCCGATATCTCCTGACATTTGAGCATTGATTCCCACATTTACTGCTTGGGTTAAACCGTGAGATAGGGGAGAACCACCACCACAGGGTAGGGTTTCTAGTCTTCCTCTTGCCATAGTAATGGAACGGGTGGGAGGTAATAAAACATCTGCTCGTTCTCCACGAAAAGGAATTAAGGAAATTTGATCACGATTTTCATAAGCTTCTGTTAATAGACGCATCACCGCACCTTTAGCAGATTGCATTCTATTTAATGCCATCGAACCCGAAGCATCTACGACAAACACTATTAATGAGCCAGCTTTCCGCGCCATGCGTTTAGAACGTAAATCACTTTGTTCTACTATTACTTTCTTTTCTGGGTGGCGTTCTTTGCGGGATTTTTGATAGGGTGCTGCACTACGAAGGGTTGCATCTACGGCAATGCGTTTAACCTTGCCTTTAGGTATCATAGGCTTGATATACCTTCCCCTATCTTCAGAGAAGATTAAGTTACGCGCTCCCGATTTACCTTGGCGTTGCATAGTTTGGGCAAAAGTTAGCACGCTAGGATCTAGTACTACTCCTTCAATGTCGAAAATAAATTCATCAGGGATTGCAGGGGGTTCTTGTTCCTTGTCTTCTTCTTCCTGTTCCTCTTGTTCTTCATCTTCTTCTTGATCTGGTTCAGAATCATCCTGGGGTTGCTGCTGTGGTGGAGGTGGGGGTGGTTGGGGTGCATCTTCGGGTGGAGTTTCAATAGTGGTAGCGCGGGGAATTATGACTAGTTCTACGGCTTTGCGTAAGTCATCTGCGGTGACGTTATTTCTGCCTTCTAATGCTGCTGCTGCTTTGGCGACTCTAACAGCAAATAGTTCGGCGCGATGTCCTTCTACTCCACCTCTTACTGCTTCCTGTACCAGATAGAGAATTTGATCGTGGGTGATTTGAACTTCTTTTAACCATTCCCGCGCCAAGATAATATCGGTTTTAACGCTGTCTATTTCCTCTTGATAGTTGTTAATAAAATTCTCAGGAGAATTACTATATTCTATAGCTTGATTAACAGCTTCAATTCTCTGCTCTAAAGATAATAGACTATCTGCGGATAATGCGATCGCAATTCTGTCTAAGAGATGTTCTCGCAAAGCCCCTTCTTCGGGGTTATAAGTGGCAATTAGTATGGGTTTACAAGGATGTTGAAAACTAATTCCTTCCCGTTCAATAATATTTCTTCCTTCAGTCAGTACAGTGAGTAACTGATTGGCTATCTGATCGTCTAAAAGATTAATCTCATCTATGTATAATACTCCCCGATGTGCCTGTGCCAATAATCCTGGTTGAAAGACAGGTTCACCCCGTTTTACTGATTCTTCTACATCCACTGAACCAAGTAACCTATCTTCTGTAACTCCCAAAGGGATCTGGACAAAGGGAGAACGAATAATTTGAGTAGGGATATCTTCCAGTTTAGTATCTCCATATTTCCCGATAGTGTCATCATCCCATTCTTCTGGTTGAGTTGGGTCGCAATTGTAGAGGGAATCTTTAATAATTTCGATGGGAGGTAATAAATCATAAATCGCTCGCGCCATAACGGATTTAGCCGTTCCACGACGACCAGCGATCGCAACTCCTCCCAGTTGGGGATCGATAGCAGCTAGTAATAATGCAATTTTAATAGATTCTTGTCCCACTACAGCAGTAAGAGGGAAATTGAGATTGACGGGTTTAGTAGTTACAGCAGACATCAGAGGGTACGAGTAATAAAGCCTAGCAATCTCCTACTTTAGTGTATTTGGGGGTCTGAGTTCAAAGTCATATTTCTCTAGCGAGCAATTCTCACCTGTACTTAAGTTAGATCCTTGCCTCTCAAGAGAATTGGTATACTTTGGCTGTCACAGTCAAAAATCAACAAATCAAATCCAAATTAATCTGGGCTTAGATCCATATACGCCTTGATATATGGTTACAATTTAGAGTGGTAATAGGGAGGAAGAGTATGGCTAATAGTCGTCGTGTATCTCGTGTCGCTTCACTAATCAAGCGGGAAGTCAGTCAAATGTTACTTAATGGTATCAAAGATGATCGTGTTGGTGCTGGGATGGTAAGCATTACTGATGTAGATTTGTCTGGTGATTTGCAACACGCCACCATATTTGTCAGTATCTATGGTACAGAAGAAGCTAGAGCGGAAACTATGGAGGGTTTGCGTTCTTCTCAAGCATTTGTCAGAAAAGAATTAGGTCATAGGATACGCCTTAAACGCGCTCCAGAAGTCACATTTATGGAAGATCGTTCTTTAGAAAGAGGGGATAAAATGGTACATCTATTAAATGAAATTAGTCGCAGTAGAAAACAAAAGGAAGAAGTTGTTGATAACTAATTGCTTAATTGTTGATTTTTGGCAAAAGGGTCAGCATGAGTTCGGAGTTATTGGGAATAGGCTTGTACCCTATTTAATTCCGAATTCGCTCAATATTTCCTAGTTTCTTGTTCCTCGCTCCTTTTAAACCTTGACTAACTCCTCTCTTAAACAACAAATTGGACAGATGATTGTAGTGCGTACTACTGGTCATTTATTCGATCATCAAATTCGCTATCCTCAGTGGGAAGCGGATAATGCTACCTTGCAAAGATGGCTTGAGGAGTTGAATTTGGGGGGAGTAATTCTCTTAGGAGGTAGTGCAGCAGAACTAAAAATGCGATCGCAACAGTTACAGTCTTGGGCAACTACACCACTGTTTATTGCTGCGGATATTGAGGAAGGAGTAGGACAGAGATTTCCTGGTGCAACTTGGTTTCCGCCTCCAATGGCGTTAAGTGCCATTGCTAAGAGGGATCTAATTCTAGCCTGTGACTATGCTTATAAAATGGCTGCAATTACTGCCCAAGAAGCCATTGCAACGGGGATTAACTGGTTATTAGCTCCTGTAGTAGATGTTAATAATAATCCCCATAACCCTGTAATTAATATTCGCGCTTTTGGGGATAATCCCGCAATAGTGAGTGAGCTAACTACAGCTTTTATCAAAGGAGCGCAACAGCATCCTATACTTACTACAGCTAAACATTTTCCTGGACATGGAGATACGGTTACAGATTCTCATTTAGATTTACCTACCATTTCCCACTGCGATTCTAGGTTGGCTTCTGTAGAAATACCACCTTTTAAAAGTGCTATTGCCACGGGAGTAGATAGTGTGATGACAGCCCATCTGCTAATTTCTGCTTGGGATAAAAACTATCCTGCTACCTTATCTCCTTATATTTTGACGGAGAAACTTAGGAAAGAAATGGGTTTTACAGGTTTGATTGTTACTGATGCTTTGATTATGGGAGGTATCACTAAATATGCTTCTCCTGCGGAAGTCGCAGTGATGACAGTGGAAGCAGGGACAGATGTTTTATTAATGCCAGATAATCCTGAAATAGCTATTGAATCAATCTTGCAAGCAGTTGAATCGGGACGTATTAGTGAAGCTAGAATTGATCAATCTTTAAAGCGAATCAAACAAGCAAAAGAGAAAGTAAAAAACAATCTCAATCCTGCAAATAATCTCAATTTTTTAAGTCAAATATCCCAAACTGAAGCGACTCAAACAGTTACAGAAATATTAGAGCATTCCATAGAATATGGGGGTAAATTGCCCTTAAGAATCCCTCAAAATCAAACTCTCAGAAATTTAGTAATCACTGATAATCTTTTAAATAGTAACTTTCTTGATATTTGTAGTCCTGCGATCGCAATTCCCGAAAAATTAGGCTATCAAACTCAAGTTTTAGATGCTTATAGTCTAGACTGCATTTTATTAGATAATAGGAAAACTCTATTACAAATATTTATCCGAGGTAATCCCTTTCGCGGGACAGCAGGTTTAAGTAATATAGCCCAAGATATCTATCAGCAACTATTAAACAAAGAACAAGTTATAGGTTTAATCATCTATGGAAGTCCCTACATCCTAGACTGGTTTAAAACTATTATTAGTTCTGAAATACCTTGGGTTTTTATGTATGGTCAAATGCCTCAAAGCCAGATTGTTGCACTTAAAAAAATATTTGATCTTTCTCAAGATAGAATCACTACTAAACAGCAAAATTTTGGATTCTAAAAAACGTTTCAAAATTTGATATTTTTTATAAGTAAGCCTGGGAATACTGATTTATTTTAAGAAATTGAGATGAGAAGCGCGTGGGCTACGCTGGGGTTTCCCTATGCCCTAAAGGATTCCCTAACGGTCTCGAAGCGGTATCCTTTAGGGCAGCTAGTAGAACCACGTAAGAAGGCTACAAAACAAAGTGGCTCGATGCCAACACCGCGAGCCTGACGGCAGTCGCTGTACGTGTGGATATGCCGAGGAAACCTTATGCGAAGGTGTACCCTTTAGGGATCCTTTAGGGATCCCTAAAGGGTACACCTTCGCGGTCATATTTGTTTTGTAATTTTATGCTGAATGCGTTAGCATAAATATATGATTGTAATCGAGTATAAAATCAAAGCAAAGCAACACCAGTGTCAAGCAATTGACGAAGCTATACGCACAGGTCAATTTGTCCGAAACAAGGCTCTACGCTATTGGATGGACAACAAAGGGGTCAACAAATATGACCTAAATAAGTATTGCCGAGTCTTAGCTAAAGAGTTCGCTTTTGCTAATAAATTAAACTCTACTGCTAGACAATCATCTGCTGAACGAGCTTGGTCTAGTATTGCTAGGTTTTTTGACAACTGTAAAAAGAAAATCAAAGGAAAAAAAGGCTTTCCAAAATTCAAAAAATATTCTCGTTCAGTTGAATACAAACAGTCTGGATGGAAATTAGACAAGACAACCAAAAAGCATATTACTTTTACCGATAAGAACAATATTGGTCGAGTTAAACTTGTTGGCAGTCGAGATATCTATTTTTATCAGCCAGAACAAATCAAACGAGTAAGGTTGGTTCGTCGTGCCGATGGTTATTACTGTCAGTTTTGTATATCTATCGAGATTAAAGAAGATATGCAGCCGACGGGTAGAGCTATCGGTTTAGATATGGGGCTTAAGTACTTCTATGCCGATTCATTTGGTCATAGAGAAGAAAACCCCAGATTCTATCGCAAGAGCGAACAAAGGCTTAACCGTTTGGGAAGGAGACTATCTCGTAAGTACCGAAATCCTAATAAGCGCAACAACGCGGTCTTGGGGGTTTCCCCCATGAGCGATTGTTGCAAGACGGGAGTAAAAGGAAAACAGATGGTCAACACCTCGATTGCGAGACAGTGCGGTCTTGGGGTCTCCCCAAGTGGAGCAACTGTCGAGGGCGGGTATGCTGGGGAAACCCCAGCACCCCTCTCGGTCAAAAGTTCTAAGACTAGGCAATCTAACAATTACCATAAAGCTAGAGTAGCCAAGGCAAAACAGCACTTGAGAGTAAGTAGGCAACGAAAAGACCACGCCGTAAAATTGGCGAGGTTCGTATGTGCTTCTAATGATTGCATCGCCTATGAAGACTTAAGTGTAAGGAATCTAGTTCGTAATCGTAAATTGTCGAAGTCAATATCTGATGCTGGTTGGACGCAGTTTCGTAACTGGATTGAATATTTTGGCTGGAAGTTCGACAAAATAACTATTGCTGTTCCACCAAACTTTACTTCTCAAGATTGTCCAGCTTGTGGGACAAGAGTTAAAAAATCTCTATCAACTCGCACCCATGTTTGTAAATGCGGGTATGCTGAAGATCGAGATGTTGCAGCCAGCATCAATATTCTGAAAAAAGGACTAAGTACGGGAGGGCATCTCGGAACTTACGCTTGGGAAGAGACTCCCTCTTGGGCAGTTGGCGCAAGCCTGTTGTCTAACGGAGACTCGTTGAACCAAGAATCCCTTACGCCTTTAGGCTAAGGGAGTGTCAAATGTTTAAAGATATTACTAAAGTTTTAGGTGGAGGAAGTAATCCCCAAAAGTTAGCCAATATTACCCTCGAAGATATTGAGTTTTTACCTAACTGTACTCTTAAAGTAACAACAAATCTGATCTCTCCTGATAACTATTGTTTTATTACTACTCCTGTTACTGAAACTCCTTGCAGTTTTAACTATCAAGGAAATAACTATCAAGTATTTATTGGCTTTGAAGTAACAAAGTCAGAGTTAAAAACCTATGATAAAGGAATTGACCCTACTACGGGAAAAGGAATATGGGGAGCTTTAATGGGAGCTTATGAGTTCCACAAATTATAAAATTTAAAACACTATCAATTAATAAATCAGCCAAACAAATAAAAAAAAGGGAAACTTATTTTCCCTTTTTATAAAGCGATAAGCCAATGGCTATCAATTAAGCATCATCAAGAGCCAAGATTCCTGGTAATTTCTTACCTTCGAGTAATTCTAAACTTGCACCACCACCAGTAGAAATATGGCTCATCTTATCAGCAACGCCAACTTTCTCTACGGCAGCTACGGAATCACCACCACCAATAATAGTGATAGCATCAGGTTTACTAGCTAGAGTATTGGCAATAGCTTCTGTACCGACAGCAAATTTATCAAACTCAAATACTCCCATAGGACCATTCCAGATAACAGCATTGCAATCGCCTAGAGCATCTTGAAAAACTTTAACGGAATCGGGACCAATATCTAATCCCATCCAGCCATCAGGAATATTATCAATACTGACAGTTTGAGCATTGGCATCAGGAGCGAAGTTATCTGCAACAACTACATCAGTGGGTAAAAGCAATTCTACTCCCAGTTCTTTAGCTTTCGCTTCTAGAGTTTTAGCAAGTTCTAATTTGTCTTCTTCTACCAAAGATTTTCCCACACTTAAACCACGAGCTTTATAGAAAGTGAAAATCATTCCACCGCCGATGAGTAACTTGTCGCATTTTTCCAGTAGAGTTTCGATAACACCAATTTTACTGGATACTTTGGAGCCACCAATAATAGCAGCTAGAGGACGCTTGGGATTATCAACTGCATTTTGTAAGAATTCTAATTCTTTCTCAATTAAGTAACCAGCAACGCAAGGACTGAGGTATTTAGTTACCCCTTCTGTAGAAGCATGAGCGCGGTGTGCGGTACCAAATGCTTCGTTAACGTATAAATCTGCATTAGATGCTAAAGCTTTAGCAAATTCAGGGTCATTTTTAGTTTCTTCGCTGTGGAAGCGGAGATTTTCTAGTAAAACCACTTGACCATTACTCATTCCGTTAACAGTAGCAGCAACCGTATCTCCTACACAGTCATCACATTTAGTAACTTCTTGTCCTAAAAGTTCTGAAAGACGTTTTGCAACAGGAGTTAGACGCAGTCCTTCTTTAACTTCTCCCTTGGGACGACCCATGTGGCTACAGAGGATTACTTTAGCACCTTTGCCAGTCAAATCTTTGATAGTAGGTAAGGCTGCTCGAATTCTTGTATCGTCAGTAATGTTACCACTGTCATCTAAAGGTACATTGAAGTCGGCTCTGACTAAAACTTTTTTGCCTGCTACATCAGCTTCGCTTAGGCTCGCTACGGTTTTCTTTGACACAATGATGTCCTCCTATTGCAGTTTATGAAATTACTGTTTGTTAAAGTTGCAGTGCCGATATGGGATGTCAAACACTACCCCGAATCTAAAGATAGAGTTAAAAATCAGGGATTAAAATTAATCTACCAGAGGGGCAGTAATCCGTAAATAGGAACAGGGATTATTAATCTGAGTTGCAGTAGATATAGCAATTCTTGGTTTGATGATTATGCACTCTAGACCTAGCCTTTGCAAGTAGAGCTTTCAATACGAGTAAAACAAAACTAATAAATCTAGTTAAGTTTTATTCAGGGGTTCAAGCATGATAAACCAATTACTATCTCGATAATCTTCGTCCTGAGAATGATAAATCCCCTGCATAATCAATGCCAAGGTCTTACGGTCGATAAATTCTGCCCCGCCATTGAGTAGGAGTTTGCCAAGAAGATAAAAAAATCCTGATTACAGCTAGAGGATCTGCAAGAGGAGAAAGCCAAAATAACCAAGCAGCCAGAGAAAATTTAGCTGGACGTTGATAAGAAGGTGCGAGGGCAATTAAGATAATTAGGCGCAAAAATAACAAAAAAAGATTTACACTTAGGACTGCTATGAGAGGAATTGAACCATAACCTAAATTTAGTAGTAACCAGACAATTATTAGTAAAGAGAAAGGTAATCCTTGAACCAATAACAAAAACCAGCAATCACTCCATACTTGACCTACCGAAGCCGCATCTTTAAGGTCAAGAGAACGCCCCCATTCTTGCCAAGTTTCTTTGGCAGATTCATACATCCTGACTTTGATGAGTTGGACACCATCAAGGAAGCCAACTTTATAACCTGCTGCGGCAATCTTACGAGCCAGAGTGACATCATCGCAAAAAGAATTTGCGGCACTGCTATAACCAGCTAGGGCTTCCAATACCGCACGGCGACAGAAAAAGCATTGTCCGTTTGCCATGACTCGTTCGGGATTAGCTGCATTTACCCCCGGTGAATTAAAGCGATAGATTAAGGTGACAAGTAAGGCTGGTTGCAACCACCATTCCCCTGAATGTTGCAAAATAAATTGGGGGGCGAGAGAAATTAAATCATAGCCTTCTGCTTCGGCAAGAGTAAGTAAGCTGGTAATTAATCCAGCTTGAGGCTGAGTATCGGCATCTATGCCCAAAATCCACTCACTTTGAGTATAACTGTTTAAAAATCCATTATGTAATGCCCAAGGACGACCAACCCATCCTTGGGGTAAAGGGGGGTCATTAATCAAACGAAAACGAGGATCGATTTTAGCTTGAGTGTGAACTATCGCTGCTGTTTCATCTTGGGAATGACTATCTACGATTATAATTTCCCTTAGTTCCTCTCCTTGAAGACTCAAACCTTCCAAGCAAGGCTTAATTCTATTAGCTTCGTTAAGTGTAGGAATAATCCCACTAACTTTTCCTGAAAAGCGGGGATTGGAGGGGTGCAGCAGGAGTGATGGACGACGCATCGCTCCTGGTAATAAACGAGATAATAAAATCAGAGTTGCTACTCCCTGAAATATTAAAATTCCCAGAGCAATAGCATTTATTAATTCTGAATTCACTGCTGAGTTGCTCCTACCGTAGCAGCAGCAACTTTTTCTGTAACTAGTTCAGTTGACTTGGAGGGAGAAATAACTTGATTTTTGGCCATTTCATAAAAAACCAGTAGAGGAAAAATCCCCAACATAACCCCTAAAAACACAGGAGGATATATTCCTGCTGCCCAACTTAAAATTGTTGCAAAAGCAAAGTTACTCAGATAAATTGCTAAGGGTAATTCTAAATTGCGATGAGGTAATTTCAAGGGTTTGACTCGCCACAAAATTGTCGCTACTGTCATAAACAAGGCACCAGTCCCCATCCAACCCGCAAAGTTTTGATATGGCATCCCAAAAAATGCCCCTGGTTGTTCCCAAATCCAGAATGGAATCGCAGCTTGACTCATAGCAGGATCGAGAACAAAATCCCAAGAAGTCAGACATAATGCTCCAAAAGCGATTGCTAGTAAGGATCGTAACCAAGATTTAAGCTCAACCGTTTCTAAGCCAGCACGGGCAATAATATAAGCACTAAAACCTAAATAAAACCAAGATAGGGGAATAGTAAAGGGAACTAAACCAGCAATTTTATATCCTAAACCACTGAGATAGCGATAATGACCGAAAGGAAACCCTGTACTAGTACCTAGTAGTTCGCTACTTAAAGATAATGCCACAGCAGGAATCATAAAACTTAACCAGTGCCATTTGCCAATGGTTCGATAAGCATAAAATGCTACTGCCAGTGTGCCTAACAGCATATATATTACTCCACCTCCAACCATTGACCAACTAAAAATGGTCATTCCCCATTTAAATTGAGCTAATTGAGCTTGAAATTCGGAATTCGGTAAAACCAAAATAATTCCTGCTAGTCCAAAAAACATCGCTAAAATGTGACCGATGAACCAGAAACCTTCAGAATTATGGAGTTGCTTCATAAAAAAATCTCGATTTAATTAAGTGGAGCTACTTACATAGTTTACAGATATTTAGTGACAAAACCATTTGGGATTTTGGATTGCCGATTTTGGATTAAAAACAAGCCCCTGACTTTCAAGCAAGGGAAAATCCCAAATTGAAAAATCGTAAAATCATTAATCTAAAATCCCAAATCTAAAATCTGCAAGCCCCTGTCTTTCAAGCAGGGGAAAATCCCAAATCCCAAATCTAAAATCTAAAATCAAAATGAC
>JASJDB010000150.1 GCA_030065315.1 Xenococcaceae cyanobacterium MO_167.B52
ACCAGCGTAGGGAAGCTGTTTATTGAGGAAATTTTATGAGACAAGAATGGGTTGCCAAGCGACGAGGACAGAGTAACGTCTCCCAAATGCACTATGCTCGCAAGGGAGTTATCACTGAAGAGATGCACTATGTCGCAACTAGAGAAAACCTCCCTGTAGATTTAATCCGTGATGAAGTAGCCAGGGGACGCATGATTATCCCAGCTAATATTAATCACATTAATTTAGAACCAATGTGTATTGGTATTGCTTCCAAATGTAAAGTTAACGCCAATATTGGGGCTTCTCCCAATTCTTCTGATATTAGTGAGGAATTGGGGAAACTTCATCTAGCAGTAAAATATGGTGCAGATACCCTAATGGATTTATCCACTGGTGGGGGAAATCTGGATCAGATTCGTACCGCAATTATTAATGAGTCTCCTATCCCCATTGGCACTGTACCGATTTACCAAGCTCTAGAGAGTGTCCACGGTAATATTGAGAATCTTACTGGTAATGATTTTCTACACATTATTGAGAAACACGCTCAACAGGGTGTAGATTATATGACGATTCACGCAGGTATCTTAATCGAACACTTGCCGTTGGTCAGAAATCGTATTACTGGTATTGTCTCTCGTGGTGGTGGAATCATTGCTCGCTGGATGTTACATCATCATAAGCAAAATCCTCTCTATACCCATTTCGATGATATTATCGAAATCTTCAAGAAATATGACGTTTCCTTCAGTTTAGGAGATTCTTTGCGTCCTGGATGCACCCATGATGCTTCTGATGAAGCACAGTTAGCAGAGTTAAAAACTTTAGGACAATTAACCCGCCGTGCTTGGGAACATGATGTACAAGTAATGGTAGAAGGTCCTGGTCACGTGCCAATGGATCAAATTGAGTTTAACGTTAAGAAACAGATGGAAGAGTGTAGCGAAGCACCTTTCTATGTTTTAGGTCCTTTGGTCACAGACATAGCACCTGGTTATGACCATATCACTTCTGCCATCGGTGCTGCTATGGCTGGTTGGTATGGTACCGCAATGCTATGTTATGTAACTCCCAAAGAACACTTAGGTTTACCTAATGCGGAAGATGTGCGTAATGGCTTAATTGCTTATAAAATTGCAGCTCATGCTGCGGATATTGCTCGTCACCGTCCTGGTGCCAGAGAGCGAGATGATGAACTCTCTAAGGCTCGTTATAACTTTGATTGGGAAAAACAATTTGAATTGTCTCTTGATCCTGATAGAGCGAGGGAATACCATGATGAAACTTTGCCCGCAGATATTTACAAGACTGCGGAATTTTGTTCCATGTGTGGACCTAAATTCTGTCCTATGCAAACCAAAGTTGATGCAGATGCTCTAACTGAGTTGGAAAAATTCTTGGCTAGGGAAGAACAAAAAGTCTAGACTTAAGTACTTTAGGCACTAAACTCCCTAGAGACGTAAAATTTTATGTCTCTACTTGATACTATTGCATAATACTGGGGGATGATAATCATCCCCCTAATAATCTAAATTTTAAGAATTTGCCCAATCTCTTGCCCATTCCAGAGTCTTGTGAACTTCTGCCATAGTGGCAGCTTGACAATAAAGACGTAAGACAGGCTCAGTGCCACTAAAACGGATCAGCAGCCAGCTATCATCTTCTAAACGGAATTTGTAACCATCAATGGATAAACAGTCTTTAACCGATTTCCCAGCAACCGTTTGAGGAGTATCATTAGCCAAACGATCCAATAACTTTGCTCTTACCTCCATACTGGCTAGAGGCAAGTCAATTCTGTCATACTTCCCAGTAAATCCCGTTTTGTCTTCTAATTCGCTGTAAATCTGGCTTAAATCTTTTCCAGACTGTACCACTGCTTCAAGGACATACAAAGCAGATAATAGGGCATCACGTTCGGGAATATGAGTACCATAACCAATCCCCCCAGACTCTTCTCCACCGATCATGACTTCTGCGTTCAGCATCCGATCGCCGATATATTTATAACCAATGGGTGTTTGGTATACAGAACGACCATATAATTCGGCTACACGGGGTATTAAATCTGAACCACTGACAGTTTTAACTATTTCTCCAGTAAAACCTTTATTTTGTGCCAAATGCTGGATCAGAATCGGAATTAAAATTTGAGAACTCAGGAAATTTCCTTCTCCATCCGCAGCAGCAATGCGATCACTATCTCCATCAAATACTAAACCTACTCTAGTACTATTAGGATATTCTTGGGCAGCGTTTTTAATAGTAGCTAAAAACTTCCCTAAATTCTTGGGTAATGGTTCTGGTGCGCCCCCTTCAAACAAAGGATCGCGATTACTATTAAGTTCTGTCACAGGAACACCCAATAAACGCTCTAAGCCAGTTGCTGCTGCCCCGTGCATTACATCTACATAGACCTTGACCTTACCAGATGCGATCGCATTTTTGATACCCGCAATATCAACCTTAGCTTGTAACCCTTGACAGTAACTAGGCCAAGGATCGAAATATTCTAACTTTCCTGGTTTTTCAGGAATAGGTAAAGATTTGTCAAGTATTGCTTCAATTTGCTTGGTTACCTCAGGAGATACTGAGCCTCCCATCGCACTTTTAACCTTCAATCCTAAATAAGTGGCTGGATTATGAGATGCTGTCATCACAATTGCCCCCAAAGCATTTTGTGCCTTAGCCGCCCAACTAAAAGCGGGAGTAGGAGCATAACATTCTGAGAGCAAAACATCAAAACCAACTTCCCGTATAGCTTCAGCAGCTAATTTAGCAAAATCCTCCGCCATAAAACGGCGATCATAGCCCACTATAACAGTATTACTACCAGTAATTTCTCCATAATTATCTGCTAAAACTTTTGCTGCCAAAGGAGCCAGCATTGCTACTCTTTCAAAGGTAAAATCCGCAGCAATTACACCGCGCCAGCCATCAGTACCAAATTTGATCGGGTTGATAGTAAAAGCCATAAAACCAATATTATATTTAGAAGTTTAGAACAACTTGTTCCAGATTAACCCCTTCCCCCCAAAATGAGTATGGGAAATTATCTATATCTAAACATTAAATATTGTCTAGTCTTAGGCACAATCCTGGCATAGAGATAATTTGAACTTTTGTACTATTATATTAAATTCCAATTAACAAAAGAGACTGTTTAAGCTAATTTATGTCAACTCATACCAGTTCTCTAAATATTGACTACAGATGTTTGATAGGAAGACAGGGGGGACAAGGGGGGCAAGGGAGACAAGGGAGAAATTTATTTGTAGTCCTCTTTTTTAGAATTGGTATCAAGAGTCATTCTGGGCAGAATTATCGGGGGAAATTTCAGTTTCTAAATGTTGGAGTAAACTTTTTAGTTTCATTCTTTGGATATAAGGCCAACCACCTTTTTCTTCAATATCCTTTACCAGTTGGTAAAGATCATTACGAGTTTTAGGTAAAGAAGGCTCAAACATCTCAGTCCTGATTTTACGATGAATTTCCTCTAGAGTACGTAGTACAGATAACAAAGACAAGCTATCCTCTTGATTTTCTTCAGCTAGAACCCAGAGTTCATGACCGATTTTTTGGAGGTTGACATCTAAATTATCCATATTTACTAGCTTGTGATTCATATAGTACAGACTATTCCCACTGATGAGTTAATTATTCTTGGCTCTTTGCCTATCTTAAGCAGATTTACAGTTATTTTTAGATGTTTATCTTTGACCTGAGATATTTAAAACAAGAATTTTTTTAATTGAACTATATATAGGTAGTGTCTATTTGGTACAGTAGATACCATCCAAACTAGTCCAATTCGTCAATACTGCGA
Organism: Xenococcaceae cyanobacterium MO_167.B52; assembly: GCA_030065315.1. Taxonomy (GTDB): domain Bacteria; phylum Cyanobacteriota; class Cyanobacteriia; order Cyanobacteriales; family Xenococcaceae; genus JASJCP01. The sequence continues at coordinate 3,809 of JASJDB010000150.1, forward strand.
TTAGATATGCTTCTTGGCTAGAAGTATTCCTCGCGGTACAATAGCCTATTGACTTTTTAAAATATTCGCGCTCGATCTAAAATCAAAAATTGACAAAAAGAGGTTGAACATGAGGTATCGTGCCATAATCGCTGCTTTCCTAGCTTTGTGCTTGGGGATACTAACTGCTTGTAGTAGTCCCTCTAGTGATATTAGTAAAAGAGAATTAACTTATGATGATATTCTCAATACTGGTATTGCTAATTCCTGTCTCGATCTTCCTGAATCTAGTCGTGGCTCAATTACTCTCGATCCTGACCAGAAATACATCCTAAGGGATCTATGTATAGAACCAAAAGAATTTTTTGTTAAAGAAGAACCCATCAATAAACGCCAAAAAGCCAAATTTGTTGCTGGTAAACTACTAACCAGATACACATCCAGTCTGGATCAGATCAGAGGTGATATCACAATTAACGATGATGGTAGTTTAACTTTTACTGAAAAAGATGGTCTTGATTTCCAAGCTGCAACAGTATTGTTGCCTGGAGGGGAAGAAGTACCTTTCCTATTTACCATTAAAGGCTTAGTCGCTAATAGTCAACCAGGTAGTACACGAATTAATGCTTCTACTGACTTCAAAGGGGATTTTCGTGTTCCTTCCTATCGGGGACAAGTTTTCTTAGACCCTAAAGGTCGTAGTATTGCTAGTGGTTATGACAATGCAGTAGCTTTGCCTGCAAGAGCTGATGACACAGATTTTACTCGTGCTAACGTCAAGGAATTTGTTGCCCGCAAAGGAACAATGTCTCTGAACATAACCAAAGTTGATGCTGAAACAGGAGAAATTGCAGGAGTATTTGAAAGTGAACAACCTTCTGCCACAGATTTAGGTGCAGAAGAACCAGAAGAGGTTAAAATTCGTGGTTCTTTTTACGGTCGAGTTGAGCCAGCAGTCTAAAGATATCTGTATGATTTAGTTGTTTTAATAAATTACAAGCTACAAATCCAAATATTATTTCGGAGCAATAAGCTCCGTTTTTTTTTGCTTAAAAATCCTGCAATAAAAAAATATTGTAAATCTTTTTCCGTGAAATTAAATAATCAATAAACTTGATTATATGGATTAGTAATTATCCCGATATTTTTCTCCGTATTTTTACATAATCATCCCTATTTACCCAGTATTAACTTTCAAATTATCCATCACAAGTTAATACAAAAATAATAGTGTAAATGCTGTTGTCCAAGATTTAGAGCAAGTAATAAGCTAAAGCTAGTCAATCAAAATCTATTTCATTTAATTTTTAAAACCTAGTTTTTAACACAAATAAATAAGCTTAGTTAACTTTAAGACCTAAGGACAGTAATAATGCAAACCTGTGATAGCAAAACAATTAAACTAGATAGCTTACAATTATTTCACCATTATCAAAAAAATCCTTCTACTCGTTTACGCAATAAAATTGCTGAAATGAATTTTGGACTAGTCAGGAAAGAAGTAAAACGTTGGCTTAACCAGTGTAATGAGACTTACGAAGATTTAATTCAAGTGGGTTCTTTGGGTTTGATTAGGGCAATTGAAAGATTTGATCTAAGTAAAGGTCGTGCTTTTAGTTCTTTTGCTATTCCTTATATTAGAGGGGAAATTCAACACTATCTGAGAGATAAAAGCTGCACAGTTCGTATTCCAAGACGTTGGCAAGAGTTGCGACAACAGTCTGTTTCTTTTATCAGAAAATTTCGTGAAGCTTATAATGCTCAACCTACTGACTCAGAAATTGCTCAGTATTTAGAGATTTCTTTAAAAGAATGGCAAGATGTTAAACTAGCTCATCAAAATAGAGTGCCATTAAGTTTAGATGTATCAGTAAATAATGATAGTGACAATCAAACAAGTTTATGTGATTTGGTAGCTGATCCCAAATATCGTAGCTTTCAGTTAGCTAGGGATGACCGGATGCGTCTGCAACAAGCCTTGTTTCAACTAGAAGATCGCACTCGTAATGTTTTAGAGTTTGTCTTTATACAAGATTTGACTCAAAAGGAAACTGCTAAAAGACTTGGCATCAGCGTAGTTACAGTATCACGTCAAATTAAAAAAGGTCTTAATGCTCTTCAGGAATGTATGGCTCAAGAAAATTAATCGAGATGGGTTACCTCTACCCGTTCTCTTTTTCAACTGTTATCTTGGAGTCTGAATAATTGTTGAGAGATTATTTCAGGGTAATTGTTATTTGATCTTGATCACTTTAACTACTTCAAAAATGAATAAAACTTTATTGTTAGTACTAACAGGTACAGTGGCTTTATCCCTAGAAGGTTGCTCCTATATGTCGGATTTTGCCAAAAAAAGACAAGAAATCGAAAATCCTTCTACCATTAGTGTTAAAGCCAAGGCTTCTGAAGAAGGAGCAAAATCTTCGGAGTCGGAAGAACTAGCTATTGAAACTGACAAAGAAGATGCTATCAATAGAACTCAAAACGTCACTGGTTTGATCCCTTCAACCAACCCTGAAATTAGAGCTAGAAGCAGCAAAAGAGGCAGACAAGACCCCTTTGCCATAATTTCAGTTGAGCCTGAAGTAGAGATTAAGCAAGACCAAAGAGTAGTTAATCAACCTCGAAGAAATCGTATCAGACCAACTCCTCAACGCCGTCGTCAACCACGCCCAAGCTCCTCCAATACTAGAGTAAGAAAGCCCCCCGAAATTGAAACTACTCCTACCATTGAGAATACCCCTAGTGCGGAAATGGCAGAAAATGTTTTGATTACAGGTTTTATTGAATTAGGAGATCGCATTAAACTAATTCTGCAAGCACCAGAGGAAGCTTCTAGTCGTTATGTGGAGGTGGGACAGTATGTATCTAACGGAAAAGTGCTGGTTAAAAGAATTGAAACAGGCTTTCCCACTCCTCTAGTTGTCTTGGAAGAATCTGGTATAGAAGTTACTAAGGCTATTGGTATAGCAGAAGAGGCAGCCGAAGAAGAATAAACAGCTAATACTAAATCCGCTTACCAAAATATACTTTTAGTTTAAAGAGTATAATTAGCTTAAACCTTTCTGACTTCTGACTTCTGATATCCGAAGGTGTCCTAAAGGATACACCTGCGGATATATCCTTTAGGACTTCTCACAAATTTAAAATGTTGTATCTAAACAGGATTTAGTATAATATGCTTTCTCCTGCCCTTCTGTTTTTCTAATCCCATGTCTTTGATGGGTAAGGAACAACTTAAATAAAATGACATAATGCTCAAAGAATTTATACAATAGCAAAAAGTATGCTAAGGCTAAAATAATAATATTTATGAGCATTAAAGCCGAACTTTTAGAAGCGATCGCAGGAAAAAATCGGGGTTTGTTGGCAAATGAAATGGATAAGGTTAAAGTTCTATCTGCGATCCAGCATTTAGAAGATCATAATCCTACTCCTGAACCACTCCAAGCTAAGGAACTACTAGAAGGAAACTGGCGATTACTATACACCACCAGCAAGTCAATTTTGGGACTGGATCGCTTCCCTCTATTTACCTTGGGACAAATATATCAGTGTATTCGTACTACAAACGCTAAAATTTATAATGTAGCAGAAGTTTCAGGATTACCTTGGCTTGAAGGAGTGGTTAGTGTTGCTGCTCGATTTGAACCAGTTTCCGAACGTAGAATTAATGTGATTTTTGAGCGTTCGATCATTGGGTTACAAAGGCTTTTAGGATATACCTCCCCTAGCAAATTTATTGAGGAATTAGAACAAGGAAACAAATTCCTGCCCCTCGATTTTAGTATTGAAAATCGTGAACAAAAGGGATGGTTGGATATTACCTATCTAGATGAAGATATGCGAGTTGGCAGGGGCAATGAAGGAAACGTCTTTATTTTAAGCAAAGAATAACTTAAAAATCTAGGTAGTGATTCCCAGGTAGTAAAAATCAGCCTATTTTTTAGGTTTATAGGTTGATTTAACCTCTAACTCTTTTAACTGTTTCTCATCTACTGCTGCTGGTGCTTCAGTCAGGAGACAACTTGCTTGTTGGGTTTTGGGGAAAGCAATCACATCCCGGATTGATTCTTCTTTGGCGAGTAACATCACAAGACGATCTAAGCCATAAGCAATACCACCATGAGGAGGGGTACCATATTCAAAAGCTTCTAACAGAAACCCGAATTTACTATTCGCTTCTTCTGATGATAAGCCAATGGTAGCGAAGACTTTTTCTTGAATCTCCTTTTGATAGATACGAAGACTTCCCCCACCGATTTCAATCCCATTAAATACTAAGTCGTAAGCTTGCGCTCTAGCTGTTTTGAGATCGTTAATGTCTTCGGGGTAAGGTGCAGTAAATGGGTGATGTAGTGCTTCAAGACGTTTTTCATCCCCATTCCATTCAAACATAGGAAATTCAGTAATCCAAAGCAAGTTAATTTTGTCTTGATCAATTAAACCTAATTTATTTGCAATGTATAAACGTATCCGATCTAAGGTTTTATTGACTGTATCCGTATCTCCTGCGCCAAATAGTAGTAAATGCCCTGGTTTGGCTCCTGTTTTTTCTAGTAATTCTTGCTTTTGGGCTTCTGTGAGGTTATCTTTAATTGCGCCAATGGTATCTAGTTCGTTATCTTCTCTAACTCTAATGTAAGCAATGCCTTTGGCTCCTGCTGCTACAGCTTCGTTAAAAATATCCCCTTTTGGTTTAATTCTGACATTGGAAATAGCATCATTGCCATTGGGAATGGGTAAGACGTTTACTACTCCTCCACTCTTAACAGCACCAGAAAAGACTTTAAAGCCACTATCTTTAAGAATTTCTGATACATCTACCAATTCTAAGCCAAAACGGGTGTCAGGACGATCGCTGCCATATTTAGCCATGGCTTCAGCATAAGTGAGACGGGGGAAGGGGCGGGGTAATTCAATGTCTTTAACAATCTTAAAGATGTGACAAATTAAAGCTTCATTGAGTTCGATAATCTCATCTACTGACATGAAACTCATTTCCATATCCAGTTGGGTAAATTCTGGTTGTCTGTCAGCGCGTAAGTCTTCGTCTCGGAAACAACGGGCAATCTGATAGTAGCGATCGCATCCAGAGACCATTAATAACTGTTTAAATAACTGAGGGGATTGGGGCAACGCATACCATTCAGAAAGATTTACCCTAGAAGGTACTAAATAATCCCTCGCTCCTTCAGGGGTAGAACGAGTTAATATGGGAGTCTCAATTTCCATAAAGTTTTCTTCATCTTCCAGGAATCTTCGCATGGCTTTAACTACCTGATGACGTAGTTCTAGATTTTTTGCCATGCGATCGCTTCTTAAATCGAGATAACGATATTTTAAGCGCAAATCTTCCCTAACCGACTCGTATTCAGAGGTACAAACTTGAAAAGGTAACTGTTTATTTACCCCATTTAATAACTCGATGGAATCTGCATATATTTCTACTTCTCCTGTGGGTAATTTAGGATTAAGAGAGGCTTCAGGGCGTTGGGAAACTTTACCTACAATTTTAACTACATACTCACTACGCAGAGAACCAGCGTTATCATAGGAATCGGGAGTACGCTGAGGATCGCTAACGATTTGTACTGTACCAGTGCGATCGCGTAAATCAATAAAAATTACTCCTCCATGATCGCGACGACGATCTACCCAGCCATATAAGTTAACAGTTTTCCCGATCTCTGCTGCTCGCAGTTCTCCACAGTAATGAGTTCTCATATTCCCCAATCTGACAAATAAAATTTTAAATACAGCGTTCTTTAGATTAACATGGCAGTTCGGAATTGGGAGTTAGGAGTTTGGAATTAGATTTTTGATCATCTTAAACAATATCGTAGTTATTTATTAGTGTATGGATTGGATGATTTTATGTATTTTAAATATTTAGATAAAGTTTTTTATGTTTTTATGTCTGTTTGCCTGGGTAAGAGATAGGATTTTACCGTAATTTTTATAATTTATTTGCCATATTGGAGTAAATAGTCCTAAATAAGCCAGATATCATCAATCTGTTGTTATGTTTTTTGATTATCCTTACAAAAAATCTTCCAAATTATTTAATCCTTGGCGATGGTTGGTTTTGTTAACCTTCGCTATTACTTGCTATATGGGCTACAAAGAGATTAAAAGTTACATCACACCAGCTGAAGCCTTGGTAGTTTTGGGAGGACATGAGGAAAGAGAAAAATTTGCAGCAGAGTTAGCTAAACAACATCCCCACTTACCCATATGGGTATCTTCTGGCAGTCCCCAACACTATGTCCAGAAAATTTTTACTACTAGGGGCATAAAAAGCGATCGCTTATATCTAGATTATCAAGCCAAAGATACCGTTACCAACTTTACTACTCTGGTTGACGAACTTCAAGCCCGAGGCATAGATAGTGTCTATCTCATCACTTCGGATAATCACATGACTCGCGCTCGTATAATTGGGGAAATTGTGTTTGGTAGTCGTGGTATTTTACTCAAGCCCATATCTGTCCCTTCTGAGTCACCCCCTGAACCCATAGAAAAGTCGATTAGAGATGGTGCAAGAGCTATTTTATGGTTAACTACAGGACATACTTTATCTTTGAAATAAGTGATAATTAAAACCATGTTATTAGAACTAGAAAAAATAATTGTTCCTCCTGGACAAACTATTGTTTTTAAAGATATTAAGTGGTCAGATTTTGAATTGATTTTGGAAGAGTTGGGAGAACATCGTGCCTCTAGAATCGCCTATGAGCGCGGAACTTTAACTATTATGACCCCCTTACCAGAACATGAAGTAAACAAAGTACTGATTAGTAACTTAGTCGAGGTTATTTTAGAAGAATTAGATATTGATTTTTGGTGCTTAGGTTCAACAACCTTTAAAAACCAAATAATGCTTCAAGGTATTGAACCTGATAATTGTTTTTATATTGAGCATGAATCGGCAGTCAGGGGAAAAAAGCGTTTGGATTTAACTATCGATCCTCCGCCAGATTTGGCAATAGAAGTAGAAATTACTTCTCGTAGTAATCCTAATATTTATGCTGCTTTGGGAGTCCCTGAATTGTGGCGATTTACTAAAGGGAAGTTACAAATTAATCTTTTAAGAAAAGGTGTATATATAGAATCTGAAACTAGTCCTCATTTTCCTGATTTAAAATTAGCAGATATTATTGCTGAGTTTTTAATAAAAGCTGAAGAAAATGGACGCAATAAAGCAATTAAAGAAGTAAGGCAATGGTTAAGAAATAAAAATAATTGACTAAGTCTCTTATTTAATGAATGAGAATCAATAATTCTACGAGTAGCGAATCTTCCAAATTCTGAATTTTAAGCTATTGATTCAACTAAATTATAAAAAGGTTCCCAGTTATCTTCTTGAGTAATCGCTGCCCAAACTGACTCAATCAAAGGACGAACTAAATAAGTTTGAGGATTATAAGTATTTAGGCGATCGCATACTTTTTCCATTTCTGCTTCAGGCAATTTATTTAAACATAGATGATATAAATTACGCCATTCTTCACTAACTTCCTGATTAAAAGAAGCGTTCTCTAAAATCAA
>JASJDB010000151.1 GCA_030065315.1 Xenococcaceae cyanobacterium MO_167.B52
TACTTTCAATTTACTGTATTTAATATTGAAAGTATATTATATAAACGAAATCTTATTACTTTTAAAAAAGAGATTGTATAAGATAACTTTTGTCAAGTACATTTTATACCAAATTAGATGAGGAGCCCCTGGTAATTCTAGTTCTCAAAATAACAGCAGAAGCAACAGAAACTACTGATATCTGCTTACAATTATATCCCGCAGGCAATAATAATAATTTACCGATAAATTTATCAGTAAAAGTTTTAGCTCAGGCTGATAAAACTTGTTTATCAGCAACCACAACAGAGGAGGATGATTGGATACAAGTAGAATTTGCTTGTTATCAAGGAGAAAACTTTAAAATCGAGCTAAATTTAGCAGGAATTATAATTACGGAAAAATTTTCTATTGAAAATTCTCTCACTCAATTAATTATGGTTGAGGATAGAGGCAAACTTTTTTCGCCTCTAGTATTAAACCTAAAAAGACCAATCTAGTGTTGACTAACATTAGATTCTTTCCAAAAACTTTTTAGGGTAAATAATTTTTTAGTATTAATTTGCATATTTTCAGTGGGAAATTGTTGAATTACATCAATAATTGTCCAATCATCAGATTTTGTAGCAGCTTTAATCAAAGCTGATCTTATAGCATAAAAACCATTACGTTTGGAATGGGTTGTTACTACAGCACCAATTTCTTGTAGTAATTCTTCTCCATTAGGACTATGCGTATATTCATGAATTCCTACTACATTACGATCAAAATCTTTTTGTAACCAATGACGTAACTGCATCAAGTTTTGTTGATTCAAAAACTTAGTATAAGGTTTAAATTCTGGAGTTACCTCTCCTGTTTCTGCATAAACTTTTAAAGATTCAACGGATAAAGAACAAGTGAAGGGTCCATAAACTAACTTGATTCGCTCCGCAGCAATACCTGATTGAATATTAGTGGTTACTGATAATAATCCACAGCTAATAGCTAAGAGAAAAGATGATAAAGTTTTTTTGCTGCAATTGCTTTTGTGATCAATCATAATTTCTTTTGTGGTCATAATGTGAGTTGATTATTGATAATAATTACTTGTCTTTAATCAACGTCAGTTCGACAAAGCTAAAAATGACAAGAAATTAATTATCAAGTTATTGAAAATTGCGCAGGATTATCTAATACTAAATCTAGCTTTTCAACACCCACTAATAACCTATAAATTAAATCCTGCCAAAATACATACAAAGTATGTCTAAACAGACGCAAAAAGTTAAGAAAGCGCGAAGGTTAGATTTAGGATTCAACTTTTATCCTGAGCTATTCAAAGTAAGACACTCACACCACAAGTAGTTCTATATTTGAGTATAGAACTTAGGATTTTATATTGTTTGAAAACAATCCTAAACTAATTTAACATAAGATTTTAATTAGTAAAATTCATTCAGTAAATTAGTGAATAAACTAATTTATAACTTAACTATTGTTTACTTAATTCAACTGAACAATTGTTCCTTCTTGTTCCATCGAAGTGGTTAAACCCCGAAGAATTCGGACTAATTCTGTACCCGTCCAGCCTGAAGAAAAGCGATCGCTGCTATTGGTGAGAATATTTCCGATAAAGCGATCACAAACTGCTTTTAAAGGCTCAACAGCTTCCACAGCAATGACTTCACGACATTGTCCCTGAGGAATAAATTTCTCTCCTGCTTGCTCGAAATAACCTTGTTGTAGAGTTAGAGGTTCATCAGTTGCCATTTCGTCAAAAATCAAAGTCCCTTTACTACCCACTACACAAATTCGCCTTTGTTTATCAGGATTGAGCCAAGATAAGTGGATATGGGCTTGTAAACCATCGGGATAGTATAAAGTTAACCAGACTACATCTGCTAAACCACGCTGATCTGAGATAGGCATAGTTTTTTCTGGTTGTAACCAAACTTGACCTTTAGCTTGTACCCTACTGGGAGTTTGCCCTAACCAATGATTAAAAATCGCAATATCGTGAATAGCTAAATCCCAGAGTGCGTCTACATCCTGGCGTACTGGACTTAAATGGGTGCGAGTACCATAACCATAGCGCAACTCTCCTATGCGATCGCTTTTAATAACTTCCTGACCGCGATTAACTACACTATTAAAAAGATAAGTATGATCTACTAAAAGTTGTAATTCTTTAGATGCTGCTAATTGACTCAATTCTAAACATTCTTTTGGGTCAAGAGTCAGGGGTTTTTCTGCTAAGACATGATAGCCAGAATTTAAAGCATCTTTAATCAAGGGATAGTGGGTAGAAGCTGAAGTTGCAACTACTATTGCATCGAGGTTATTTAAATTTTTGATTTCTTTCCAGTTTGTAGCGAAAACTGTTTGATTGCGATCGAGATTAAATTTTTGTTGGCAAAGAGCTAAACTTGCTTCTGAAGCATCTACCACAGCAATTAATTCTGTCTGGGGATGGTGCATAAAATTACGTACAAAATGAACTCCCCAACGTCCCACTCCTAAGACGGCAACTTTTATAGTCATATGAATCATCAATGATTATTAATCACTGACAATTTACCATTGATCAAAGATTCAGAAATACTATATCTACAAAGTGGGTCTTAACCCACTTTGATTTTGATCAAAACAATTACAAGATTGTAAAATCTTCGCTGGTTAAAGTAGCTGTGTCTATCCCTGTTAGGATTGCTAAAGTTTCACCATCAAGACCAATAGTGTCATTAGATCGAGTTAAGTCATTAAAGCTTACTCCTTCTGATAAACCGATTAAGTCTTCGCCATCAGTAAAGTCAACAATTGTATCTGTTCCCTCACCTGCTTCTAGAACAAATACGTCAGCACCAGTACCACCTATAAGAAGATCGTCACCACCATTACCATCGATGGTATCATCCCCATCCAGACCTAAGATTTGGTCGTTTTCTGGACTTCCTGATAAGTCGTTTACGTCAGGGGTACCTAGTATAAAATTAGCTATTTCTAGAACATTGCGATCGCCAAAAATAGCAGTATTATCTTCAAAGTCATTATCATCAAGGACTAAATTAGTCCCTAAACTAGCAATTCCGCCACCGAAGACTCCGTTATTATCAGTTATTTCACTTTCAGTAATTATGGCTTCTCCTCCTTGGGTAGTAATACCACCACCATAAACTGCTGAGTTATTATCTAGAGTAGATTCTTCAATTTCTAGTAATCCGTTAACAGATAAAATACCACCACCATTGTTATTAGCAGTATTGCCACTGATAACACTTTCTTCTATTTCTACAGAGCCACTGTAGTTAAAGATTCCTCCACCATCACTAGCATTGTTACCACTAATAACACTTTCTTCTATTTCTACAGAACCATAATAATTGGTAATACCACCACCTTCTTCAACAGCAGTATTACCAGTAATGCTACTTTCTTCGATTGTTAGTTCGCCATTGAAGTTAAAGATCCCACCAGCACCAGCGCCAGAATTATTATTGCGGATACTAGTTTCTTCAATTTTGGCTTCTCCTGAGTTGGCAATACCACCACCACCAGTAGCAGCAGTATTATCTTCGATGATGCTATCTTTTACTACCAGCTTCCCAGTACTAGAAATAGCACCACCACTAGCTTGTAAAGCACTATTACCACTAATCACACTGTCTACAACTTTAAGTGTTCCGCCATAGTTATAGATACCACCACCACGGGTTTGAGCAGTATTTCCAGTTATTACACTATCTATAACTTTGAGAGTGCCACCATAATTGTAGATCCCACCACCAAGGATTTGAGCAGTATTGCCAGTTATTACACTATCTTTGATGATGAGTTTTTCAGTATTTACAATTGCTCCACCAACATTATCTGCATTCCCGCCAGTGATAGTAAGATCTTTGAGTTTAACTTTGAGTTGAGTATTTACATCACCATCATCTACAATAAAAACTCGACCAGCACCTTCTGCATCAATGCTTGCACCATCGGAGTCAGATTTAATAACTAGTTCTTTATTAACAACAATATTCGCTTCATTATGAATGTTGTCCTCTCCTCCTGTGACAATAATTTTGTCTCCTTCAGCAGCAGCAGCGATTGCTTCTGCAATAGTACTGAAATCTCCATTATTACTGTCATCTACAATCCAAGTAGGCATTATTTTTTCTCCTATAAATTTACAGAATATAAGCGTGTTCTCGTATATATGTTGTCATACTATTGTGTTTTATCTTGTGATCTCCGTCATACTTGCTAAATGATCTAACATAAAATTTTACTTCTTACAATGAATAGAAATAGGACAAAAAAACCAGCCAACAATAATTATTACAATGCCCCTTTGATTACTTATTTTAAAAAGTCAAAAAAACAAATTTTAAAGCATCTAAAACACCCACTAAGTGATTTATATCACTGGCTACTAATTATTTCTTGGGGGGAATTTTTACTTTTAACTTGCTTATTTTATTTTCTAATTAATCTTATTTTTGCTTTAGCTTATCTTACTACAAATAATGGTATTGCCAATGCTAGACCAAGCTCTTTTAGTGATGCTTTTTTCTTTAGTGTACAAAGTCTTTCTACCATTGGCTATGGGGCAATGTATCCTCAAACTATCTATGCTCAAATTTTAGTTACTTGTGAAGTATTAGTAGGTTTATTACTAGTAGCAATGATGACAGGATTGATCTTTGCTCGCTTTGCTCAACCTAGAGCCAGAGTTTTATTTAGTAACGTAGCTGTAGTTTGTCCTTTTAATGGAATTCCAACTTTGATGCTGCGAGTTGCTAATCAAAGAGATAATCGCATTATCGAAGCTAGAATGAAAATGAGCTTATTGCTCAATGAAGTTAGTACGGAAGGTATAGAATTAAGACGTTTTTATAATCTTGATTTACTACGATCGCAATCCCCTAGTTTTCGTCTTAGTTGGTTAGTAATGCATCCTATTGATGAATCTAGTCCTTTGTATCAAAAAGATGCTTTATTTCTAGCTCAATGTGATGCTGAAATATTAGTTATGTTAACTGGCTTAGATGAGACTTTTTCTTCCACAATTCATAGTCGTTATCTCTATAAAGTTCAAGATATTTTGTGGTCAATGCGCTTTGTGGATATTCTCTACAAAAGTGATCAGGAAAAATATTATCTCGACTACGAGCATTTTCATGATGTAATTGCCTTAGATGAATCATAACTACTAATTAACCTATGATCGCCATTTATCCAGGTAGCTTTGACCCAATTACATTTGGTCATCTTGATATTATTACCAGAGGTAGTGAACTTTTTGAACAGGTGATAGTTGCAGTTCTGTGTAACCCTAGTAAACAGCCTTTGTTTACTGTAGAAAAAAGAATAGAGCAAATTCGTTACTGTACTCAAAATTTACCTAATGTGGAAATAGATAGTTTTACTGGGTTGACTGTAACTTATGCTAAACTCAAATCCGCCAAAGTTTTATTAAGGGGATTAAGAGTTCTATCTGATTTTGAAAAAGAACTTCAGATGGCACACACTAATAAAACTTTACAAGGAGAAATTGAAACTGTATTTTTAGCCACAGCAAAAGAATATAGTTTTCTAAGTAGTAGTGTGGTTAAAGAAATAGCTCAATTTGGAGGAGAAATAACTCATCTTGTGCCTAAAAAAGTTGCCGAAGATATTTATAAAACTTACGGAATTACAACCTAAATTAAGATTAGTTCAGTTTTAAATAAACTCAATCAAACAAAAGCTAATTTTTACAACCTCTAAAAAAAGTTGTTTTAATAAACATAATTTTATAATATTTTTTATAATATTTTTGAATAGAAACATGACTTGTATTTGAGGTATATTAGGGATTTTACGGTATAAATACTGATTTGCGACCGTATAATCACTGACTTTTTTATGTGGAAATACTGATGTTGAAAACTTTGATTAACTTTAGAGTATAAATTGAAGATTCTAAGTTAATCTAAGATTAAATTTCAAAAAGCCCAGAAAAAATCTGAAGTTCACTTAATTGAAATTATGTTGCAAATTTAACAAGAATTTTTAAAAAAAATTACCAAAAAAATGTTACAAAAAGATCCCCTCCCAACTCCCAACCTAAGAGTAGATAAACGATCTGAGCAACCTGCGGAATTTGAGGATAGGAGTACCAGTCCTAATTTGCCACTTCAAACTAAAGTTTTGAATGGAAGTAATTCTAAACCAGTCGAAACCACTGATGAGGTAATCAGCCAAGATATCTCTAATGTCTCAGGATCTCATCCTTTTGTTGAATCATCTAGTGATTCCCCTACAGTTGAGCAGAATTTAAGGCTGAACACCAACTTTTTGGAGGAATTAGAACAATTGGAAAATCTAGTCTTAGAGAGTGTTCGTCTCCCTCTCACTGAGCTAGTGATAATAGATGAAGGATTAGTTTTAGATCAGATTGAGTCGATCCGAAAACAAATTCCGCGAGAAATGGCGATCGCAATCAATATCTTACAGCGAAAGCGGGAAATATTACAACAGGCTCAAGAATATGCTCGAAAATTAATAGAATCCGCCAATCAGCAAGCAGAAAGAATTATTCAAAAGTCAGCCCTGTTGCGCCAAGCGGAATTAGAAGCAACCAGAATTAAAGTCGAAACCCAGCGAGAATGCCAACAACTGCGACGAGAAACCCAAGAAGAGATCGAACAGTGGCGGGAATATGCGATCGCTGAATACCAGGATATTCAGCAGGGTGCAGATGAATATGCCAAAAAGGTTTTAGGAAATTTAGAAGGACAATTAGGTCAAATGCTTGGTATTATTCGTAACGGTTATCAGCAATTAGAACCTAACACAGTCCAGGATAAATCCAATCATCATTAACAATGAGTAATAAAAAAGTAATCTGTACTGACAAAGCACCAGCCCCTGTAGGACCCTATAATCAGGCAATTATCGCTTCTGGTCAAATGTTATTTATCGCAGGACAAATTGCCCTCGATCCTGAAACCGGAGAAATTGTGGGAACAGGGGATGTGGTTAAGCAAACTCAGCAGGTCATGAAAAATCTCGCAGCCATTTTAACTGCATCGGGAGCAGATTGGTCTAATGTAGTTAAAACTAGTGTCTTCCTTAAAGATTTAGCTGATTTCGCCACAGTAAATCAAGTCTATGCTGAATACTTTGATGAAGCAACAGCCCCCGCCCGTGCTTGTGTGGAAGTTTCCCGTTTACCCAAAGATGTTTTAGTTGAGATTGAGTGTATTGCAGTTTGTTAATTAACGACGTAAAGCAAAATTTATCCCCCTGCTCACACTCCCACGAACCTGATCGATAATCAGATTCCACAAATAACCATATTCTCTAAACCGCTTCACTAACAAAATTTCAGCAATAATATAAAACCGCCTAGACTTTTTATATTCAGGGGGATTTTCTTCGATTCTAATCTGTTCTGGCTGGGGTAATAAATGTCCAATAATTTTTCCTTGCTCAAAAAACTTCGCTTGAATAAATAAACCTAAAAGACGGTCTAAACACCAAAAAGGAATATATTTAATAGGACCAAAAAAACTCATAGTTTTGATCATGTCTTGGAGAGTTTCTTGTAACATCTCATTTTTCCAAATCTTCTTATCAAAGTTTTCCGTATGAGTGCCATGATGGTCTTTTCTTTGTCGAACAAAGCAATTCCAATCCAGCTTGTTTGTTAAAGGAGCTATAGGAATTTCTAATAAACAATTTCCTTTGTCGTAAGCAATATCTGGGTTTTTATTCTTTTCTTTATTATGAAAACAAACTGCTAAATCTTTGATTGCAGGAAGCTCTTGCCAAGGATTTTCCAAAGCATTGCGATCGCCATAAGTAAATCCTTTTCTGCTTAATCTAACCACCCAAGAATCGGGAAATCTAGCGTAATAATCTTGCGCAACTTCTACAATTTTAGGAGTTAAATATTCATCACAATTAATCGTTAAAATATATTTTCCAGAAGCATTGAGCATTCCTGTCATTCTCTGAATAATCTCCCCTCGAAAAGAACTATTAATCTGTTGCAATCTCGGATCGGTTGTGGGATGTTTCTTCATCCCAGGAGGATGAACTAAAATAAACTCTACATCCCCTTCTATCTCTAGTAACTTAGTGAACCAATGTTCCGAAAATCCTTCCCTAGTAGGAACAACAATTGATAATACAGGTTGAGACATATTCAAAAAATCAGTACAGAAAAAGTAGGGTTTTCACGCTAGATGCAGTTTAAATCAAAATCTTGAATGCGTTAAAATCTACATTACCACTATTATTTAGCAGGGTATTTGAGTTTATTTGGTCATTCTAGTTCTCTTAGCAGAAGATTAACCACTTACCAAACACTATAAGTAAAAATTACTATGAACTCACCAATTCAAGCTGTCCAAGCACCTTACAGGGGTGATGCTTCTTATCGCACTCCCCCACCAGACTTACCCTCTCTTTTGCTAAAAGAGCGAATTATTTATTTGGGACTTCCTTTAGTATCTCCTGATGAATACAAAGATCAGATTGGAGTTGATGTAACTGAATTGATCATTGCTCAACTCCTATTTTTGCAGTTTGATGATCCTGAAAAACCGATTTATATGTACATCAACTCTACTGGAACATCCTGGTATGGTGGAGATTCTATCGGTTTTGAAACAGAAGCTTTTGCTATCTGCGATACTATGAACTATATTAAGCCTCCAGTTCATACTATCTGTATCGGTCAGGCAATGGGAACGGCTGCTATGATTCTTTCCGCTGGAACCAAAGGTTTCCGTGCCAGTTTACCCCATGCCACGATCATTCTTCATCAAGCTCGTCAAGGAGCGCAAGGTCAAGCTACAGATATTCAAATTCGCGCTCAAGAAGTATTAGAAAATAAGCGAGCTGTACTGGAAATCTTTGCCAAAAATACTGGTCAATCAATCGAAAAACTCAGTCAAGATACAGATCGAATGTTGTACATGACTCCTCAAGATGCCAAAGAATATGGCTTGATTGATAAAGTTTTGGAGAGTTCCAAAGACTTACCAACTCCAGTTTCTGCACTCAGTTAACATCAAATAATAAGGTTAAAATAGCTCATGCCTATTGGTATTCCCAAAGTTCCCTATCAAATGCCCGGTCAATCCTATAGTGACTGGATTAGTATTTATGATCGCCTATACCGTGAAAGAATTATTTTTCTGGGAAGAGGTGTCAATGATGGTATTGCAAACCAAATTATTGCCATCATGCTCTACTTGGACTCAGAAGATTCCAGTAAACCAATATACCTCTACATTAATTCTCCTGGTGGTTCGGTAACTGCTGGTTTGGCAATCTACGACACCATGAGACATATTAAGTCCGAGGTAGTAACTATCTGTGTTGGTTTAGCTGCTTCTATGGGAGCATTTCTACTTGCTGGAGGCACCAAAGGTAAACGTCTTGCCCTGCCCCATTCTCGCATTATGATTCACCAACCCTTAGGAGGAATTCAAGGACGGAGACAGGCGACTGATATTGAAATTGAAGCGAAAGAAATTCTGCGTATTCGCGATCAACTAAATCAAATGTTGTCAGACAATACTGGTCAACCTGTGGAAAAAATTGAGAAAGATACTGACCGGGATAATTTTATGTCCGCAGCAGAAGCTAAGGAATATGGTTTGATCGATCAAGTAATTGAAGACAAAAACTAAATATTACTCATTTTGTAATAATTGTTTGAGTTTAAAACTTCGCTTTTTACGGCGGAGTTTTTTTTATAATGTTACATTGATTTATCAATAAAGAATCTATTAATATATAATTTTAGATATTTTTTACCCCAAAAATTTACAACAAAAATCAAGATATAAGTAAACTTATGTATCATTTACTCACGCTTTAAACAGAAAGTGATAAATTAGTAATTGAAGCCATTAAGCTTTACCTGACAGAGATTACAGGTTTTTCCACTTTAGATTAAGGAGGTTAGACAGTCTGCTTTATCTAATATCTGTCTCGTTTAATAACAACGTTAACACTCATCTAAAAAGCTGGTATTTCCTCAAGTAGAAAAGAGGGAGTTTAACTACTGTAATATTAAACAGTAAAACTCCAAACTAAACTAATTAAAAGAGGAAATACCCCAGTGAATATAGCTTGAGTGTTGTTGTTTTAATAGGAATATTTAATAGTTCAACTTCGCTACGCTCCTTGTTCGATGACCATCAAAGTTCACCTTCCCAACACATTAAAACCCCCTCATCATCTCAATTTAGAAGTTGGGGTAATTACTTTTACTAGAATTGCCAGTCATATTTACGATCTATTCCTATCAAATCCCAGTGAAAATTCTCATTTTCTAGGGCGCATAGAACAAAAAAGCGATAGTCTTTGGGCAGTAGTCTATATTGATTGCCAATCTTGTATGCCAGAATATTTTGATGACTGGCAACAAGCTACTTTATTTTTGGTTAACACGATTCACCGAAATAATTGGGTCTGAAGCCCCGTCCTTATAGGATGGCTTTATATTATATTTCTTGGTATTCATAGGTGATATAATTTTGCTTATGAAACAAGTCCTGACTTTAGTTTGCCAGCTTCAACCAATCCCTGAAGCGGCTCAAAAAATTGAGTCTACTCTGATAGCATTTGCTGATGCTTGTAACTATGCCAACCAGCAAGTCAAGCCAACTATAACTAGCAAGACAACCATTCAAAATATGGTTTATCAAACATTGCGCGAAAATTTTGGTTTGTCGGCTAACTTGGCTGTTAGGGCTTGCGCGAGGGTTGGGGCTAATCGCAAAACTGCTAAAAAGGAGAAAAAGCCAGTCAAAGTATTTAAGCCTACTTCGGCTGATTACGATGCTAGGATATTTACATTCCGCGAAAAAGATTGGTCTGTAAGCCTTACTCATTATCAATATCGTGATGATTATTGAATTGTTCTGAAATATTTATATTCTTTAACAGCAGTTCTTGATGACGAAGACTAGTCAGAGCAACTTCCCAAGTAAAAGTAAAAGACTGAAATGATTCGGCTGTAATCAAATCTTGGTCTAAATCGATTACGACCTGGGTCAAAATCTTAAATAACTCTTGTCGTAGTTGTTTGAGTTTTTCTAACTCTTGAAGGGTATTAATTTGACCAATTAATTTCAATAATTCTAAATTATACCTATCAGCATGATTCTTTTGTTTTCCCTCTAGTCTGATTTTCAGTTGCCAAATTCCAGAAACCAACAACATCATTACTGAAAGCAATAAGCCCATCACTTCGGCATATTCGAGCCAAAAGCTTGGCTTATCTTGGTCATAGTAAGTTTTGGCCCCAGAGTGAAATATAAAACCTCCCTGAGGTAATGATTTAGCCTTAGGAATCATTACTGCTTTAGAGTATAGTGTAGCTAAATCACTTTTGGCTTCAAATAAAATACGAGTAATTTTATAGACAACAGAGGAATCTAAATCACTATGGGTGATTAGTACAGCT
>JASJDB010000152.1 GCA_030065315.1 Xenococcaceae cyanobacterium MO_167.B52
ATAAACTACCGACAATTGCACAATAACTGAAAATTTGCTTATTCATGCGATCGCTATTTACTCTCTTGCACACCGACGATGATTTTAGCAGCTAATATTGTGCCTGAATTGTTTATTTATTAGTTGTTTCTAAAATCAGCTTGTGGGGAGTGGGTAACTGACTCAGAAGTGTAAAGTGAATACTTGAGCCTTGATCAGGTTCAGATTCGATCCAAATCTTCCCACCATAATGCTTCACAATTTTGTGGCAAATAGATAACCCAATCCCCGTACCTGGATAATCATCTTCAGAGTGTAATCGCTGGAAAACTTGAAAAATTTGATTATGATATTTAGAGTCAATACCAATACCATTATCTTTAACAAAAATTTCCCACCTATCTCGATGGGGAATAGTACCAATTTCAACTACAGGTTGTTTAGTACAAAATTTAATGCCATTACTAATGAGATTTTGAAATAGCTGAGTCATCTCCGTAGAATTAACCATTAAAGTAGGTAATTTCCCCACCTTAATCACAGCTTTTGTTTCTTGGATCATGGCATTTAAGTTCCGAATAGCTTTATTAACAACATCTTCGAGATTGACAGGAATCCAAGTCTGTTGATTTTTACCAGCACGGGAATAAGCTAATAAATCATGGATCAAATTTTCCATTTGCTCCGCCCCAGAAATTATATATTCTAAATATTCTTTAGGTTGAGCTTGTAACAATTCTGGGTATTCTTCAACCAATAACTGAGCAAACATTTTGATTGAGCGTAAAGGTGCTTGTAAGTCATGGGAAACCGCATAAGCAAAGCTTTCTAATTCTGCATTGGAACGCTGTAATTCTTGATTTTTAGCTTCAAGTTCTTGAGTCGTATGAACTAGCTCTGCGGTTTTTTTTGCAACTTTTGCTTCTAAATCATAATTAGCTTTTTTTTCTTGAGCCTGTTGTTTTCTAAGCTTATTTTCAATTATTTTTTGTTGAGATATTGCTTGTTTTAATTGCTGATTTTGCCATTGCTTTTCTTGGTCCATCTGGGTTGCCTTCAGTTGAATTTGAATTCGGGCTAGTAATTCTTGGGGATCAAAAGGTTTCGGAATATAATCAACTGCTCCTAATTGAAATGCCTTAATTTTTGTGTCTAAATCAACGCTGCCTGTGACAAAAATTATTGGTATGTCTTGAGTTTGGGAATTAGACTTAATTTTTTCACAAATTTTCAACCCATTTATGCTTGGCAGATCAATATCTAACAGAATAATGTCTGGAAAATGTTTTTCTGTCTGAGAAATTGCACTCAATCCATTGTTGGTTGATAAAATTTTGAATCCACGAGATTTTAAAACCCCAGATAGCAAGTTTAAATCAGAAGCATTATCATCAACAATTAAGATCGTAGAATTATCAGGACACATAAAAACTTAGACCATTGACTAGTTATACGAGCTACGGACTCTGGCTCACACTTTTCAATTCAAAAAAACATAACAAGATTTCTTACTACTTAATTCAGCATAAGTACAGAGAAGCTTTTAAATTGATGTCTTTAGCTTAATCAAAAAACCATCAATCTTAATCAGTTGATTTACTGATTTATCAATTTGATTTTATATAAGTTATATTAAGTTTTTCGGATTTGTCACTATTTCTACTACTTTAATATTTGACAAATCATCTTAAATATAAAGAAAAAATTAATAAGTTTTAAGAAAAGATACAGTTTAGCTCAATTCAATCTTGACAAGAATTTACTGAAGAGACCTATTGTAGATATTTTCATTATTTTTAACCGATTTAAAAAAATCTACTACGGGGCGAGGATAATCAACACCTAATCTTACTCCATAGCGTTTTTGCTCTTCTTGAGTTAACTTTTCAGGCTCATGGATTTTTTTCCCTGGAATATTGGCAAGTTCTGGTAGCCAATGTCTAACATAATCTCCTCTAGGGTCATAATTTTGAGATTGTTTCAGAATATTAAAATAGCGAAACCCGCGAGCATCATTACCCACTCCAGCCGTATAATTCCAGTTACCCCAATTACTGCACACATCGTAATCTATTAATAAAGATTCAAACCATTCTGCACCCATTTGCCAATTGATTCCCAGATTTTTAGTCAGGAAACTGGCAACATTTTGCCTACCGCGATTAGACATAAAACCTGTTAATAATAACTCTCGCATATTAGCATCTACTAAAGGATAACCAGTGTTGCCTTCTTGCCATAACTTAAATCTTTGCCAATCTTCTTTCCAGGGAATATCAATACCTTGTAAACCAGAAAGATAAAATATTTTATTGCCGTGTTTGGCACAAATAAAGCGAAAAAAGTCACGCCAAATTAATTCAAAAATTAGCCAATAGGTAGAGTTATTTTTAATTACTTTTGTTTCATATTGCTGTACCTTGTCATAAATATAGCGAGGAGAAATACAGCCAAGAGCCAGCCAGGGGGAAAATTTAGAGGAATAATCTGCCCCTAACATTCCATTACGAGTTTCTTTATAATCTTTGAGACAGTTTGCTTCCCAAAAATAGTGATTTAATCTCGCTATTGCTGGTGTTTCCCCTCCTTTAAACTTTAAAACCGCCCTACTATCATAAATAGAAGTTTCTAAGTTTAATTCTGCTGATGTAGGAATATTACCTAATTTAATCTTGGGTAATGATGGTAGTTTGGTCGGAGTAGGTAAAGGTTCTTCGATTGATGATTTTTTCTCTACTTGCTTACGGAAGTTAGTAAATAGTTCTGGTATATGGGTAATCTCAAAGGGTAAATCTTCGGGTAAATATAAGGTTGAACCCCAAAACTCCTTAATCTTAATTCCTATATTAGATAAAGTTTGCTTAAGGCTTTTTTCTACAGCTAATTCTTCTGCGGTTACTTCTTGATGATAATATACAGCATCAACTTTTAGTTGTTTAGCAAGGTTACTAATTTCTACTTCTGGTAATCCCTGCCTTACTATTAAATTACTACCTACATTTTGCAGAGATTGACGCAAATTCTGGACACTTTCTAATAAAAACTGAGCGCGATATTTACCAGTTTTAGGAAATCCAAAAGACGTAGTGACAAATTGTCTAGAATCGAAACAGTAAATCGGGATTATATGAGCTTTTTCTTGGCAAGCTTGATATAAAGGTTCGTGATCGTGAAGGCGCAGATCGTTACGATACCAAATGATAATAGTTTTTGCTGGCATTAGTAGTAGTTAGTAGTTAGTGGTTACTCATTACTCATTACTCATTACTCATTACTCGTTACTCATTACTCGTTACTCATTACTCATTACTCATTACTCATTACTCGTTACTCGTTACTCATTACTCGTTACTCATTACTCATTACTCATTACTCCCTCCTCGTTCCTCCTACTAACTGTCGGCGGAAAAATGATAACTAGTATGTGCGCCGTTGGGATATAAAAAAGTACAGATAACTGATATCTCAGGATTATATTTAATAATCAATTCTTGTAACCCTGATTCTTTCCAATCACTTATTACATTGGGTAATAAAGCCATTGGTTTATAGACAATTTGCCAATCTTCCAAATCTGTAGTGTTGTTTTCCAACTGTCGCAAGATTACAGCTGTTCCTTTTTCTTTAAACTCGCTGTAACCTCTTTTGGCAACAGCAATTATGCGATCGCAATTAGCTTCAATAACTTGTATTTGTTCTTCTTTGGTGTCTAGTGGTTCTGGCATAATATTATAGTTTTATTCCAATAAATCTTTCATATTCCTATTTACTATACAAAAAACATGGATGCTAGAAGATACGCACCAGCAACTGAGCGCAACCGTGAGCCAATTTTAGAAGTATTGTTGCGAGTTTTGCCCACTCAGGGCAATATTCTAGAAATTGCTAGTGGGACAGGGGAACATAGTATATTTTTGGCACCGCGTCTAGCACCTCGTCAATGGTATCCCTCGGAACCAGAATCTGAGTTAAGAGATAGTATTATTGCTTGGCAAAGTCAGTACAAAAGCGATAATTTACATCCCCCTCTGAACATCAATGCTGCTGAGGAATACTGGGGTGTTGAAGATAAAGACATTAATATTAATACTATTGTCAACATCAATATGATTCATATCTCTCCCTGGCAGACTTGCTTGGGTTTAATGGCTGGTGCTAAACGCATTTTACCCCTAGGAGGTATTTTATATTTGTATGGTCCCTATAAACAGGATGGCAAGCACACTGCACCTAGTAATGAAGCCTTTGATCAATCACTGCAATCCCGTAATCCTGAATGGGGAGTCAGAAACTTAGAGGATGTAATCTCCGTAGCCAAAGAAAATAGCTTAGTCTTACAAGAAATTGTAAAAATGCCAGCTAATAATCTTTCTGTGGTATTTAAACTTGAATGTTAAATGATAAATGATAAATGTTAAATGTTAAATGTTAAATGTTAAATATTTACTGTTCCAGTAGCAAAGTAATTTCTTGTACCTTAGTGTTATTACTTTGAGCGCGATATAATTCTAGGGCTTTTTGCCAAGATGCGATCGCTTCTTCTTCTCTACCTCTGGCTTTTAAAGCAATTCCCAGATAATGGTAACCTGTTGGTTCTTGAGGTGCAATTTGAGTAAGACGACGATAAGCAATGATCGCTTTCATATATTCTTGTTGTCTGAGAAAAATATTGCCAATTTCTTGTTGAGCTTGGATGGCATTTGGCTCCACCTTAAGAGCTTGCTGATAAAAGTCTAGTGCTTCTGCACCTTTACCTTGGGATTGTAAAATTTTGGCAATTCTGACATATACTTTATAGTCGCTTGGATCGAGCTTTTGCACTTTTTGTAAAACGCTTAAACCAGAGGAAATATCTCCTTTAAGGATAAAAGCATTGGCTAATTGTACTTGCAACAAGACATTATCGGGTTCCTGACTGGCAGCTTTTTCTAAAAACTCAATCGCTTCTGCATATCTTTGTTTCTGGAGTAGAGCCGTACCCATAAGTTGTTTGGCATCGGAGTTTTTAGGGTCTAAAGTTAAAATACGATAGTAGGTATCAATGGCGCGATCATATTCTTTAGCTCTCAGTAAAACAATTCCTAAGCCAATGTAGTTTTTAACATCTTGGGGAGCAAATTTAATCGCTAGTTCGTAGGCTTCTATGGCAGAAGCATTATCTCCAGATTTTGCCAGACTGTAAGCTAGAGCATAGTAAAATTCCGAATTATCTGGTTCCAGTAATATAGCTCTTTGGTAAGCTTTTGCTGCCTTGGGATAGTTACCTAGTTGGGCTTGCACATAGCCAATACCAGAAAATATTTTGGAGTTACCTCTATCTAAGGTTAGAGCTTGTTCGTAGGCGAGAAGAGCCTGTTGATAATTATTATTTTCTACATAGTCTCTTCCCTCCCGAAGTAAATCATTTAGTTTCTCTGAAGAGGATTGAGCTAATGCTGGTGAGATGGTAATAGCTAGGGCTAAGGTAGTACCAAAAAAGAGGCGAGAAAGCTTACGGAAAGTCATATTAAATTGAGCGCGATTTTAATTATGATAGATGTTGCAAATTATTGGTAGCTTCTTGGGCTA
Source organism: Xenococcaceae cyanobacterium MO_167.B52 (assembly GCA_030065315.1). Classification (GTDB taxonomy): domain Bacteria; phylum Cyanobacteriota; class Cyanobacteriia; order Cyanobacteriales; family Xenococcaceae; genus JASJCP01. Next base: position 5,548 of record JASJDB010000152.1, read on the forward strand.
TTTGTTCTACATCATCGTTAACTAGTTGTTGCAGAGTTGCTATTGCTTCTGCTCCTCCTAATCTTCCCAAGGCTTGAACTAGACGATAGCGTAACTGCCAATCTTCATTATTTGCAAATGGAGTTAATAGTGTTACAGCCCGATTATCTCCCAATTCCCCTAATGCTCCTACCGCAGCCGTTTGTAACAAATTGTTATCTGACTGAAGTGCTTCAATGAGGAGGTCAAATCCTCTAGGTTCTCCCAATTCTCCTAAGGCAGCTATGATACTGAATTGAACCAGCCATTCCGATGTTTGATGATATACCTTTTTTAAATCGTCGAAGCCTTCGGTTAACTTTAATCCACCAATGGCATCCGCAGCAGCAGCCTGTACATCAGGTTCAGGATCATTAAATAAGCGATCGCGTAATAAAGTCAAAGATAGGGTTAAGTCTTCAGTGCCTAAGGTATCAAACTGGCTCACCGCAGCATAGCGCACGCGGGTATTCTTGTCTTTCACTAAGGGCTGAATCAACTCAAAAGCAATGGGTGGCTCTATGTTTCTTAAATGATTTAGCCCTCTAATACGATCACTAAATTCGTCAGAAGATAGTAGCTGCTTTACGGATTCTGGTGTGATAGTCATTGATTCTTCTCTACATTTAATCTAGATATATCAGGATTCATCGTTTGCCATCATACGTACTATATCACCTTGAGTAATAATACCTACTATCTTACCCTCTTGATCTACTACTGGTAAACGGCGTATTTTTTTATCGTGCATTAATTTGGCTGCTGCTTTTACCAACTGATGGGATTGGATGGTAATCGGGCGATCGCTCATAACATCGGCGACAGTTTGCCCCAAGGCTTTATGAATCGCTTTTTCGTAACGTGCCAGATTCTGGAGATAAATTACAGTATCTAGGATCATGATATATGGTGGTGTTTCTACCCCTGTTTCCTGCCACATTAAATCAGATTCAGAGATCATTCCTGTTAACTTACCCTCTTCATCTATTACTGGCAACCCACTAATTTTTTTTTCGGCAATCAGAGTAATAGCTTCTTTGAGGGGTGTTTTCGGAGTTACAGAAATCGGGTTAGGAGTCATAATCTCAGCCACGGTTTTACCCATAATTTGCCCTCTACATAATTTATTTTGATTTTTTCCTGACCTTATTGTAGTTGAGTACTGGCTAGATTTTTGTCAATAAGATTAGTCTGAATTCTAAATTCGGAGTTAGTCTTAAATGATACTGCACCAGATCTCTAATTTATTCTTGTTCTTCCAACGGTTGAGTCGATATAGGCTCTGTAACCAGGTAAGTGGATTCTACCTGACGATCAGATTTGGGAGTCGCAATAAACTTTCTTTCATCAATTAGATAAGTCATGGTTTCTGCCCGCATACTGTTACCCTCTTGGATCACATATACATTTCCTGTTAACACTAATCTACGATCGCGACTATAGTATTGTGCTTGGGATGCGGTAGCCTGAATCTGTCTAGCAGGATAATTAATCTGTACATTACCTCTAGCAGTAATTACTCCTGTTTCAGAATTAGCTTCTTGTATATCAGAACGAATGGTAATTGAGCCTCCAGACTCGGGAATTTGGGCATTAAGATACTTGACTGGAACAGTTAATGCGATCGCGCTAATAATTGTAGTAGAAGCAATCTTTAGTATTTGATTACGAGGAATTATAGTTAAAAAAGAATAATCTAAAAACATAGCTACTAGTAAAAAATAGACTCAATTATCAATAATAAAAAAAAATTAATCTAATTATTAACTTTCGATCAGAGTCATTCAACAAGGTTAAGTGAAATTTTCTTGTAGAAAGTTACCTCAAAACACAATCAATATCCTTAACTTGATAAACGTGAGTTCGACAAAGCTAAAAATTTAGGAGTTCATTAACATTAATCAGTTTTTAGAACTCTGAAATTCTGATTATTTCGTACCTCATCGCTCATAATTTGAGAAAAAAATTATAACTCCGAACTCACGCTGATCAATACTGTACCTTGATAGACGTTGCTTTGCGTGAGTAAGTTGCGGATTTTTTTGAATTATGTTTCTCTTTGACAGACTAAAACTGTTTCTCGATTTCCTTTGGTAATCCGTAATTCTTCGTCTAAGTAAAGTATTTTTAACAATCCTTTGGGAGATTTTTTCATCCTAAAGCTTCTTTTTCCAGTTTGTCTGTCTATGTTCGATACAGGTGTTATGGCAAACATCCATTTGATAAACCAATTATTTAAACGTTCTCGAATATTTACAGGAGATTGAGACGAATTTTCACTAAATATAGCTAACCATTGTTCAAGTTGGTCTGTGTTATTGGGAATTAACTCCCCTCCTGTAAATTGGACTTGTAGGGTATTTTGATCAACAGGATGGCATACAGCCAGGTTTTTAATGACTCCGTTTAGTTCAGCAATATTATCATCTATGGTCTTAAAATTTACGACAATATGATGAGTATATTGATCTGCTTTAGCTGTAGCAAAAACTGGTTGTGTAACTTTCTGGATTGCAACTTTTAGGTTAATTGGTTGAAACATATTAAATGCCAATCTTCCCAAAGTATAGACATATTTGTGTTGTTTACTTTCTTGCCGATCTGGAAAGTTGGGCGCATTAATTAGTAGCCAATTACCTTGTAACAAAGACTTATTTTCTGTAGGAGAAGGGGTAGAATTTAACTCTATTAATTTTTCAATAGCAGTTCCTACAATCTGATGTTTTGTATCACCATCGTATTTGATTAGGGCTTCTCTCAATTCAGCTTTAGCTATATCTCTTTGTCTATCAATTGTAATCATTTTAAAACTAATTCTCTCCCTTGATCTTTTTTTTGAGCTGGAACCAAACTTGACGTATTTTTCCCAAATTACTATCAATATTTGCTTCTAAATGAGCTATTTGCTTGGTATCGCGATCGCCTTCTTCTTGAATTTTAGCTAAGTTTTCAGTCAGTCGTTTAATTTCAGCATCTTTATCTTTAACCTGGTTGTGTAAAATATGATTTTTCTCCTGTAAATCTAGTAGAGGATATCTAATAAATTTATCAAAAACATTGGGGGGAGTATTAAAGCATGATTTTAAATCATCTCTTTCATTTGCCAAATAGTAGTCATTTAAGCCATCGAAATAAACATAAGAATAATTATGACTTTCTAAAATACTTTGGATATTGGTTTCAGTGCGAACAGGAGAATTAGGAATTGTTGCTTCTAGGACTACTACAATAGGTCTAAAATTTTCCCAATCATGTCCCAAAATTACGTTTTCTTCCCACCCTTCTACATCAATTTTGAGAAAATTAATCTGACAAGTTACTTTTTCTTGACAAATATCAGCTAGTTTTTTAAGTGGTACTTTATAAGAGTTGACAGTAAAATTACCGACTTCAGCTAATTGATAAGCCATTGCCTGATCGAAAGTAGAAAGTCCTGTACTTTCTAGTTCAAAAAATTCTAACTCTGACTCCTTTTCTCCTAATGCAATATTGAGATTTATGTCTCTGGTTCGTTCTTTTTGTAATAGATCAAAATATTCTTTTACTGGCTCAATATTAATTCCATGCCAACCTTTTTCATAAAAAGCTTTAGTTACAGAATCTATCACAGGATGATGTGCTCCTACATCAATATAAAAACCTGACTTTTCATCAGGAAATAAACGATTAAGCATTACATCTTCAAAATTTTGAGCATAAGAAATAAACATAATTAATTTGAGTAGTTAGTGGTTGGTGTTTGATTATTTGGTGATTTTTTTTATTAGTTTGTTTAAGTGGTTATACAAAACTAATTTTCTAGTTGAGATAGGAAATTATAAGCGATCCTAAAGGATTGGCTTCACATCAAAAAAAGGAACGCACGAAAGCAAAATATGTAATCGATTCTGTCTAAATACTTATTACTTCCCATTTCATAAAACTTTTACAGCAAATTCAATCTAATTTTGCGATCATGCAGTATTAGGCTTTGCCCGATCGCATTTTTCTAATTTATTAGTTACTATTCTAGTCATTAACTCACTGGTATGGGAAAAATTGTAGAATATCCATTTTTGTCCCTTAGCTAAAGTATATTCATCAGGTTTGAGAACAATTAATTGTTATGTACCAGAAAATCAGTTGTCTGAGAGTATTTTGTATTAATTGAGTAGTATCAAATTAGTATTGATCCAGCACTAAATGATTTGCAATATGATATCTTAATCACACCCCTAACTATTATGAGAAAGGCTATATTCAATAGCTTGACAACACCTTCAGTCACCTAAAGGAATCTATTTCCTCAATTAAACTAGATGAAAAATATTTTAATAGTCTCTCATTCTCACTTTCCTAGTAATAGTGCTGTTCATGTTCATCATTTTGCCAATGAATTAGTTAAATTAGGTTTAGACTGCGTTGTAGCTGTCCCCAATAATCAAGATTATGGTTCTACTTTAAAAGGCAATTTATATTCAGTTACTCAATATAATGAAATAGATAAAATCACCGATTTATTTACTAATCATCAATCCCCTGATTTGGTTCATGCTTGGACTCCTCGTGAACATGTAAGAAGCTATTGTTATGCCTTATCTATCAGGTATGAGTTTAAATTAGTTATTCATTTAGAAGATAATGAAGAGTCCATAACTGAGAGATTTCTCGATGTTTCTTTAGAAAATTGGTCAACAGAATACGATAATTTATTACCATATAATTTATCTCATCCTGTCAAATACCAAGAATTTATGGCAAATGCAGATGGTGTTACTGTCATCATTGATAAATTAACCAAATTTGCTCCATCCACCAGTTCAACAATTACTCTTTATCCTGGGGTGGATACAGAAGAATTTTATCCAAGACAAAAAAATAATAATCTACTTAAAAGTTTAGGGATTAAAAATGATGCCACTATGCTTGGTTATACCGGCAACATTCATCCAGCTAATATCGATGAAGTTCGATCTTTATATTTAGCAGTTGGTAAACGTAACCAAATGGGTAAACCTACTGTTTTAGTACGAACTGGGATTAACAACAATTTAGAAATCTTAGATGAAGATCAATTATGAATCAAAGAATATATCATCGAATTGGGTTGGGTAAATAGGAAAAAAATTCCCGAAATTTTAGCTTTAGCAGATATTTTAGTACAGCCAGGAAAATCAGATGAGTTTAATGATTATCGTTTCCCTTCTAAAATCCCCGAATTTTTAGCTATGGGTAAACCAGTTATTCTTCCCGATGCTAACATTGCTAAAATTTTAGTCGATAAAAAAAATGCCCTAATTTTGGATTCAGTGGATGAAAACTCCTTACCTGAGATGATTGATTTTATTGTAGATAATCCTGATTTAAGCTATACAATTGGACAAAACGCCTTGAAATTTTGTGAAGAAAATTTAAATTGGACTAATAGTGGCAAAAAATTATACTCTTTCTATCAAAGTCTTTTTGTAGAAGAAAAATTAATTACAGGTTTAAAAAAGGCTTTGGCTAGAACAAGATTGTATTATCAAGAATTAAATCTTTCTCAAAAGAACTATCAAACTAATGAAATTCGTATCAAAGAATTAGAACTAACCATTGAAGCTATGAAAACCAGTAAATTCTGGAAAATGAGAGAAAAATGGTTCAAAATAAAGGATAAATGGTTTAACATAAAGGACGATTTTCACAATAATCCCTAATTATCTTTAATTATCTTTAATTATTTTTTTTAAATGGCTAACACTCATATTTTTACTAGTTGCACTAATAATTATCTCCCTTTAGCTAGAGTTCTAGCTAAATCATTGAAAAAATTTCATCCTGATTTTCATTTGCATTTAGTATTGTGCGACCCGTAGATTTGATTAATTAAATTCAATATCCCTAGTGATGACCATTGTAGGAATAACCT
>JASJDB010000153.1 GCA_030065315.1 Xenococcaceae cyanobacterium MO_167.B52
CCACCATTTCAGACCCCATGTTGCTAAAGCGGGTCAACGCTGGTGGGAAATTGATGTTACCTGGTGGGCAATTCAAGTATTGCGAGCTTTAGGTTTAGCCAAAAAAATTGTTGTGTAAAATAAGACTCTCGTACAAAGCCCGAGAGACAGCGCGTCTAGATTAATTTATTGGGTAATGCCAATTAATTGCCCCCCTAACCCCCCTCGATCCCCCCTTTAAAGGGGGGATCAGTTAATTTGAAATTTAAAAACAACCCAGCATTTTAGCCTAGACACACTACTAAAACTTTAAATAAACCTAGCTTTTATATCATATTTTTCTTTAAGATCAAAAAAAGCCTTTTGATTAAGATTGCCTATCTTGCTAAAAATATCCTAAAAATTCTCAACACAAGCTGATTGTCATGAATCTCGTTGAGGAGAACAAACCCCACCAATAAATTGGGGGGCTTGAAAACCTTGTACATGACCAGACTCAGCCTGCGGTCGCAGGCTACGTTAAATGGGCTATCTCACCCTTGGGTGCTTGCCAGCTTAAGGCTCTGAGGCTTTAAATTAAACATCTTTAGAGGGATTAAGGAAGTGTTTAAAGCGTGACAAACCCTTTTAACTTTGTCGAGGCTAACTTTATCCAGAATATGGAGAATAGGCGCAAAAATGTCTAACTATGCACTGGTACTAGATACCAATAAACAACCACTTTCTCCTTGTAGTCCCACAATAGCTAAAAAGTTATTGAAAGCGGGGAAAGCTGCGGTATATAAGCGATATCCTTTTACGATTATTTTAAGGAAGGTGGTAATAACACAGGAGGTTAAACCATGTCAGATTAAAATAGACCCAGGAAGCAAAACCACGGGAATAGCTATCCTTCAAGATAACAAGCTTATTTGGGCTGCTGAATTAAGCCACAGGGGACAACAAATTAGCGATGACCTGGAGTCTCGTCGTTCTTTAAGAAGAGGACGGAGAGGTAGAAAAACCAGGTACAGAAAACCTAGATTTGCCCATCGAACTAGAGAAAAAGGTTGGTTAGCACCGAGTCTAGAACATCGTGTATTAACTACTATGACATGGGTTAAACGATTAATTAAACTTTGCCCTATTAGTTCAATTGCGATGGAATTAGTAAAGTTCGACTGTCATAAATTACAAAATCCAGAAATAAACGGAATTGAGTATCAACAAGGTACCTTGTATCAATACGAGGTGCGAGAATATTTGCTCGAAAAATGGAACAGAACTTGTGCTTATTGTGGCGCAAAAAATGTTCCCCTGGAAGTAGAGCATATAGTCCCAAAATCTAAATCGGGAAGCAACCGCATTTCTAATCTTTGTCTTGCCTGTGTTCCTTGTAATCAAGATAAATCAAATCTGGACATCAAAGAATTTCTAGCGAAGTCACCAAATACTTTAAAGCGAATACTAGCCCATCTCCTAGCACCACTTAAAGATGCTACTGTTGTTAATTCTACTCGTTGGAAATTATTTAATGCCCTTAAATCAACTGGTTTACCAGTAACTACTGGGACAGGTGGTCAGACTAAATTTAATCGCTCTCGGCAAGAACTTAATAAAACTCATTGGCTAGATGCTGCCTGTGTTGGTAACACTCCTGAATTGGAAATATTGACTAACCAACCATTGTTGATTAAATGTGCTGGACATGGCAATAGACAAGTGATTCATGTTGATAAATTTGGATTTCCCAGAACCAATAAATCAGGAGAACTTGTTAGAAAATCAGCATTAGTCAAATCAGTAAAGGGTTTTCGGACTGGCGATATTGTTAAAGCTGTTGTTACCAAAGGCAAGAAAATTGGCTCTTATCTGGGCAAAGTTAGTGTACGTTCTAGCGGTTCATTTAATATTAAAACCATTTCTGAAACCGTACAAGGAATCAATTCTAAATATTGCAGCATTATTCATAGGAAAGATGGATACCTTTATGGCTTCTAGTAAATTAGCAAGTTAGAAGCCCTGTCGGGCTGCTGTTTATGTAAGGGAAAATCCTCCTCCCCGTACATGAATGACAGGGGTATCCAGATTTTCCCTTACCAACCCTTATTTTTGATGAAAAATCCCGCACTTGTGTTGGGCGGGAAAAGATAAATAATTATCAGAATATAGCTAACAAAAATCAACAACAGGTTGAAGGAATATAAGGATTATCTTTATCAAAAAATGGAGGTTTATTTGGGTTTTGTTCGAGCCATTTCTTTAATTCTGAAGCTTTAAGGGGATCGTTTTTAGCTAAAGGATTTGTATCAGGAGAACTTCTTGAATTATCAAGATCATAATATATTGGTGGACGCGGTGGATAGGGAATATTCATTGTTATGAGTGCAGATTCACCAATACTAGGATCAGAAAGATATCCTTCATAATCATTGAATATGACCTTAAAACTATACAACTTTTTTTCAGACTCATCGAAAATCGGAAGAGACTCTGGGTGTTCTTTGAAAACTTTTTGGAGTAACTTATATTCACGATCATTCGGTTGAGCAAGTAATAGTTTGCCAATGTTCTCAGGATCTCTAAAATATTTATCTAACTTCGACGAAGTTTTATTATCATTTAGCCATATATAAGCAATAACCTGAGATATTTTTTTAGTTTGCGCCAAAAGTTTTTTTAAATATTTACCAGGATCACTCTCCAACAGCTGACAGTCACTAAAATTATGAGCATTAGCGATCAATTTTCTCGTTCCAAACATAATTTAATCCTTGTTAGTAAGGTTTACATTTTTATTGCTTTGAACCCTGCGTTTATGTCAGTTGGTAGAAATGTTTAGGATTCTCCCAAACAATCTTTTTTACTATTTCTTTTGACAACTTTTCCTCAAGCTCTATGACTTTTTTAACAACATCTGGCTGATGATCCATGTGAGGATAATCTGAGCCAAAGATTAAGTTATTAGAGCCGATATACTCAATAATCTGAGGAAGATAAGGTTCAGAGGGTTCAACGGCAATGTAACATTGACGACGAAAATACTCTGATGGCATTAATTTTACAAGTTCTTTTACTTCCCAATGTAAATTTTTATGTTCTTCATCAAGTCGCCATAACCAATAGGGAAGCCAACCACAACCAGACTCTAAAAAACCTACCCTAAGCCTGGGATGACGCTCTAATACACCTCCTTCGATCAAAGCTAATAATGCCATCATCTGTTCCATCGGGTGGGAACAAGCATGGAGAGCAAAACGAGTGTTGAATCTTGATGCACCTACGGTAGGTAAACGACTATGAGTTCCTTCGTGAATGCCTACTGCTATACCCAATGCTTCACATTCTGCCCAAAAAGGCTCATAGGCAGGATCGCTCAAAATTCGCCCTTTAACGGGGTTAGGGCGCAAAAAAACCGCCTTCCAGCCCCAATTTGCAATTCGATGTAATTCCTTAAGCATTGCTTGGGGTGCATGAAGATTAATCGCACCAACTCCTTTTAATCTATCAGGATCGTAGCTACAAAATTCTTCAAATAACCAAGTATTATAAGCACGAGTGAATGCACCCATTACTTCTGACGGCAGACTATCAATAGCGAAAAGCCACAGTCCGTAGGTGGGATAAATAAAGGTAATATCAACCCCCATTTGTACCATTGCTTGAAGCTGGGACTCAGGGTTGTAGCGATTCAAATAAGCATGAGGATGGGCTTGCATCATCTGCTTATTACCTTCTTGTTGTACTTGCTGAAATATTTTTTCAGTGATGGGTTCTCCTCTAATTTTCATGTCTAGGGAAGGGGCAAAGTCTTTAAATTTAGGGTCAAGGTATTTTGCCCACATCTGGGGGGGTTCAATGACATGGGAATCTGCATCAATGATTTTGTACCCGTTGAGCATAGAAAAGCTTTAATTAACCTAATTTAGATTACTTTACCTCAGTAGCTATTTTTATGTGAAGTTATATAGCGATCGCTTTTTTAATGATTTCTTTTTCTAATATAGCGATCGCTCTAATAATAGACAAAATGAGGAAATGTAATGGATATGGAAAATTCTACAAATTCTTCTCAATTTTGCGCTTAATGACTGCTTTTGTTTGTTCTCTTCCCTCTTCTGTATTTGGGAAATTATACTTGACCCCGTTGGGATCACGACGACTCATCAAAACTCGTAAAGCTTCGCGATCTTCCCTATGTTCTAATACATAAGTCCTCAATTGAGCCTTATTCATGGTTTCAAAATTCGGTTTCATTTGGCAAAAACTCCCAATTTCCATTGGCATAAATCACAATCTCTATATCTAGCCCTGCTAAAATATGAATTTTCTCCTTTAGATCATCAAAACGAAATAAAACAATATCTTGATGAAGATCAGAGAGACTTTGCAATTTTACTTGATTGCATAGTGCGATCGCATTTTTGATAACTTCTTTTGATCAAATAAACGCACTTGGGGAAATTTTGAAGTATTCTCCTAACTTTTTAGCTTGCTCTTTACTAATTGATCGCTTGCCATTAACAATTGCCGAAATTAATCCTTTTGAGGGACTAATAATTCCAACTAGATCGGCTTGTCTAGTATGACTAACTTCTAGAAGATGTTGCAAAATTTCGTGTGGTGGAATATCTCGCCACTCTTGGAGGTTATAGTTATTTTCTTCATAATCCTCAATTAGTTTCACTAGCAGACGAAGTAGCACAGTTTCCTCAGGAGTACGATTCTTTTTTTTCGCAATTAACCTTTCAGCAACACCAAGATTCTGTTCGTATTCTGTTTCAGTTTCAATAACTTTAGGAATAAGCTGTACTTCATCCAGAAGCTTGAGATAATTTTCTCGATTAATAGTAGAAGTCATTTTTCCATTGTTCTCGATCATATTCAGCGTGAGTTAAAAAATACTTGAAATAAGCAACTTGTTCTTCATAATCAATGTCGAGTATCAGGCGATACTTGTTACCTTTAATATTAAAAGTCGAGTTAAAAAGCGATAGCATCTTTGTCATCGAAGAAAGGCGATCGCTTTTTTGATGGCTTCTTTTTCTGATTGCACTACAAAGTATGTTTTAAAAACCTTTTGGACTTTGAAGTGGATTGAATTGGGTGAGTCGAGAGAGAAAAATGCTATCTAACTCGAAAAATTCAGAAATTGGGTTTTGGGATCGTCTTCAAGGTAGAGAAACAAAGAAAATATCCAGTGGAGACAATTATGTCGTTATTATACCAAGTGGAAAATCAATGGGGTGGCTCATCTGCTCCTTGGCATAAAGGTGGCACGTGGGTGATCGGTGGTCGCCCTAATCAGAATGTTGTCGCTATCAATGTCAAGTCTGACAATGGTGGAAAAAGCCTCAATGGCACCATGACCTATGCTGGAGAAGGACCGATTGGCTTTCGCGCTACCCTATCTGACGGTAACAATTATACCGTTGAAAACCAATGGGGAGGAAATGACGCGCCTTGGCATCCTGGAGGTCAATGGGTAATCGGTGGCCGTTCTAAACAGAATGTGGTCGAACTAAACTTAACATCTGATGACGGTGGCAAGAACCTGAATGGCACCATGACCTATAATGGCGAAGGACCGATTGGTTTTAAGGGCACTATGACTGAATGTTGAGTTTATTGATTATGACAACAGAAAGTCATAGTAGTCATTTTAGCTTTACGAGTGGGAAGCCCCACATCCGTATTGCGGAGCAATCGGTGTGCGGAGAACGTTCGCTTCGCGTCGAGAACGAGGGCGATAGCTTATCGATCAAATCTAGAGAAAAAAATTGCTCCGCTTCAAGTTGGTATGTCATCAAATGAAGTTAAGTCTGCACTAGAGTCTGGTGTAACCACAAATATAATCATTTACTACAATCAGCTCAATCAGATTAGCCATCCCAATCAGCTTGCAGCCTAACAAGAGCTACATGGAGTGGCGTCATACTAAATAGTATTAGCGCACTTTTTTATTACAGCGATCGCATCTTTGTCATTGAAGAAAGGCGATCGCTTTTTTAACTTTTCTATGTAGTGCTATAGCAATAAAAAAACTAAAACAGCTATAAGTCATGCTTTGTAAGGGTTTTTGGCTTTGTAATGAGGTTAATGGGGATAAGTCGAGAGAGAAAAATTAGTGCTAACTCGAAAAATTCAGAAATTGGGTTTTGAGATCGTCTTAAAGGTGTAGAGACAAAGGACAGACAATTAGATTTTTAATTTTTGTCCAAAGTCGAGTTTATTAATTTACTAACAGGACTACATCATGAGCACTCAGTACACAATTAACGTGACAAATAAAAGCCCCAACAATCAGAATTTCTTTTTCTTTCAAAAACCTGCAATTTATCTTGGAGGTGAACAGGTTTATTCCAACAGTATATATGAGGCTACATTGCAGCCTTACTCCACGTCTGGTTCAGTATTGACCTTTAATTTTCTTCAACAGTACTATGCTGGTGCTCAGACCCAAGTACCCAATCTAGTAGTAGGGCAAGCTTCTGGATACACGACTGCGAGTCAACCGATAGACTTAACAAGTTCTGATCCTAATACCCAAACAAATAATACTACTAATATGTCTGTAGATCCTTCATTGGGATTATCGGTACCGGCTTACACCGAGGGGGTACAATCGGGCGCTTATCGGATTGTCACTCCCCAATTTAACTCTGTTGCAGAGAAATATAATGCAGGATTAGCGATTCAAAACGCCTCTACTGGCACGGTAGTTCTTTCTAATTTCATCAATGCCGAACCACTTAAAAACATTGATTGTCAGCCTATACTCATATTTTATGTACAGACTGGAAATTACGAGGCTGGTAGTGTAATTAACTTCACGACTTCTTCAGTAGGTGCCGCCTTATGCGACACGACTCAAGGAATCACAACATTTAATGTTGATTACAATGCAGATGGTTCTTGGACTGTAAATTCCATCCAGAATTACGCGGGTTTAACACAGTTATTAAATCAGTCCGCTCTTACAACCCTTGATTCAGTGAATGTAACCATTGAAAATGAGGCAGGAACGCAAGTTTTATCCACAGGTACAGTTGATATTGATACCCCTTTCACAGTTACTAATTTAACCAACCCCAATAGCATTGTCGTCAACTCTGACTATCAGATTGCTGCTGGTGCTGGTTATACAGGATATACTTGCACAGGAAAAGTGGGGAACGATGCTACGTTCGTATAGCCCTAGTGCTATAGCAGTCGAAGCAAAGGTTAAGACGAATAAATCCTGTAAGGGTGAACGGCCGTTCGCCCCTACGTTAAATGTGTTGTCCTAACCTATAGTTCGGTTGCTATATCACTTAATTTTTCAGGTGTGTTACTTCAGTAGCGCACCTTCTCCAATATCTCAAGTATGGTGCGATCGACTGACAAAACAATTACGAAGCAATCAGTTATGAGTCAAGTGCGCTCGCCTATCTTGTAGGGTGCGTTAACAAACGTGAGTTCGACGAAATTCAAACCATTGAAATCCATGCATAGTGATACTTACAGCCTAGTTACTTCAGAAAAATCTGTATGAATTAGCAAGTCTTAATGACAACAAGATGGGAGCGCATGCTTTAGGCAGAATATTCTCAATAAACTTAGCTTGTTGACACAACTTGTCTGAATTGATAAAGGTCATAAGGCTTATTTTATAAGGGTTTTGAGCTTCTTATTTTCGTCGAACTCACGTTAACAAAGTTTAACGCACCTCTTTAGGTGATTTCCAGCAATCATTATACCCACAAGGCAGCAACAGTATTCTGAATTTGACGGATGGAAGTGGGTATGGTCTTTCTTGGAAATCACCTAACCAGATAAATGTATGAGTATCTAACAAAAAATAACTCATTCCATATATTCCTTAAAATCTTCTAACGGCTCATCAAAATCATCAGGTAATGGCAGAACAAACGTACCTTTTAATATGCCTGAACGAAGTTTTTTGACAGAATGCTGCTCTAGTGGAACATCTTTCGAGTAGTTTTCCATAAGATACTTAGCATAGTGTGGAAGTTCTTGTTTGAGAGATTCTGGCATTGTCACAACCGTTTATAAGATTTCTGTGTAATAGCAACGATTCCCCTCTTTGCCCAAGCCTTCCTAAAAGTTTACATCCACATCGGAAAAGGATTTAATTGTTCTTCCGTTAAAGACTCTTGTAACCATCCCATTTTAACCGAAATATCATACAATCTTCCTGACCCTAATCGCTTCCACATATGGCGCATACCTGGAACAATTACCTTAGCCACCCTCAATCCAATATCAGGACGAGTTTGGTCTAAAACTAACATTTGCATGCCATTTATATCAACAATTTGCTGACACAGTTTAACATCTTCAAGTAAATCATCACTGGCTAATTGAAGATAATCACTGCTAATTTTAGGGCTAATTGTATCATCAGGAATCAGATAAGATTGATTATTTAAAGTTGCTGTTTGCCACCATTTTATTGCTAATGGATCGGCAGAAGGGGAATATTTACTCGTCCCATCAGCCTTAAAAGATAGCACATTAGGTAAAATTTGATTAACCTCAGTTAAGGCTCGACCAATGGCAATTTTAGGATCAAAATGTGCCCCATATCCTAAGATAATATCCTCAACTTCTTGATCCTTTCTTGCACTAATAGCAGCAAAACAAGGAATATTCAAATCACTTGTAATATCTAACACCCATAAATCTCGATTAAGGGTTTGATAATATTGTCTTAAATTGTGAGAATAAGGCTCATCAAAACTATCCAAATCTACTTGAGGTTTAGAGAGACGATTATACCACCATAAGGCAACACAATCCCGTTCAACTATTTCCATAAACCCTTGTAAAATCGCTTCCTCTATCGTGTTTCCGGCTGCACAACCATTAGAGTCAGCCCAACAGTCGAGGGGAGAAGATTGAGGATAACCATAATAACAGTAAGCAGTAGGTAAATACTTAAACTCTTGATAAGTTAACGACCATACAGGAGTCCAATCAATTTCTCGTGCTTCATCGAAGGTTTCTGGTACTTTTTGAAACCACCCTTGACATTCAGCATTCCATTGTTCTCGATTTTGGTATTGTTGTTGACTAAAATTCATACAGCTGTTGGGATGAATCGCTTTATCTCCTAACTGCTGATAACTGGCTTTCTTCCTAATTTCATTCCCTTGAAACACCCCAGAATAGCGTTCAATCGCTTCACAAAACCCGCTTGCTCTTCCTTGACTATCTGTTCTCCCTTTTCCCGCACTTCTACCCCCAATATTTTGACGTAAGCCATCCAAATTGTCGAAAACGTTACGAAAATGATGTTTAGCAACATAAGTATGAATTAAGCCATTTCCTGGGATTTTTTGGAGTTCTCGAACAATACCCGTAATCGGACTAATATGATGTTGATACTTTTTAAAGGTTTCTTCAGGGGAACAAAAACGGTGTCCACCATCGGTAGTAAAAGCTTTTTTACGGTGTCCTAAAACCACAGGTAAGGGTTGTTGATTAAATATTTGTCCGCAACTGGGACATTGAGGACGTTTAACCAAAATGTGGTCTTGAGTTTGCATGGTAAGGGTATCATAGGTAATGAGATTCCCTTCTAAACGTTGATTACTTTTGCGGACAATCCACTTAAAAACCTCTGTCGCAGCCATTGTTAGGGCAGTTTGCACCGTAGCAGCCGAAAAACCAAGAGGGGGCATTAAAGGCGTTGTAATATCTTTATATCTGCTGACAAATTCTGCAATAGGTCGATTATCTCGCCAACGCTGTGCGAAACAATGCCAGCATCCCGTTTTATCAGGATAAAATAAGGGACCTATCCAGAGAATGGTTCCTAATGGTTTGACCAACATCCAAGGAGTTTTAGTTTTTAAAGCTTGTTGGTTGAATTCATCTAAATTAGGGTGGAGATAATCGTCAGTTAAAACAACAGTTAAATCTCCTTCATCAGC
>JASJDB010000154.1 GCA_030065315.1 Xenococcaceae cyanobacterium MO_167.B52
CAAGGTTGTAAAAATACAGATAAACCAAGCTTATTAATCTCCATGTTAACCAAATTAAAAAAAGAGTTTGATAAGCATGATGTAGATATCACAACTATTCCTATCACTATGGATTCCTGGTATGTTTCTGAGCCTCTTAAACAAAAATTACATGAACTCGGTTTTACTAAAATTGTGGTAGTCAGTAAAAGCAATTATGTCTTTAATGATGGGTCGGTCAGAAAAACAGCATCTCAATGGAAAAAAGAGATTGAATATGATTCTAGAAATTGGGGAATTGATGTTCCTTCCCAACGGAAAACTCTGACCAACCCCACTTTCGGCAGAGTTAATCTGTTATTTTTTCGTAAAAGTACCACTCGCGCCTTCTACTTGATGGATTTCAGTACCTTATCTTTACGTAGCGTTCAGATGTGGCGTATTTGGTTGGCTCATAATCTTATTGAACAGATGCAAGAAAATCTTGAAATCAGTGTTAGCTATCGGCTCAATGCGACTTCGGGGAGATGGTCTCTACACTGGCTTATTGATTAAAATTATGGCTTACTTATGGTTAACTTCGCTCCAAAATCATTCTCGGTTGCGTCATCTTTCTTTAACTCAAATTATGCGTCAATTAAGGCATGAATCTGATTTGTCCATTTTACTAAGTGAGCATTTTCATCTTGATTTTCTGGGCATTCCAGCTATTTCCTAGCTTTTAGCTTCTTTCGGAATTGTCAGTGTTATTTAGATTTATTGGATACTTTTTTCTCCTCTCTCAAATTAATTCTTCAGTCGTTTTCTTATTTCTGCAGAATGTGGGTTAGACCTTTTGCAAAAATAATCGTAAGTAGATAAGTTATACCAAATCCGATTACCAAAATATACTTATCCTGAGAGGTTGAAACCTCTTGCTAGACAAGCAAAGTCTGCCTTCGCAGACTATCGGAATAAGCATATTATCTAAAACAATTTCGTATTAAACGTTAACTGCTTACTGTTAACTGATAAAGACAGTTTATGCCTACTAGATGGGTACTCTAACCATAGACATACTTTTATTATGAGTAATAACAATGGGAGAGTACCTAAGAAAAATAACCCTAGCGACTACTATCTCTTTATTGAGTTTAGGAACAGTACAGGCTAATCAAGCTTATGGTGCTGCTTTATTTTTAGGAAAATATGGCTTTGGATTTAATTCAGAAAAATTTTTTAGTTCTTCTGATAATTCTACTGTACCAAGTTCAGTAATATTCAGGAGAAATTCTTCATTAAATAGTAGTATTTCGACTCAAACTTCTGTATCTAAGAGTAGCATTGGGGAAACATTAGATAAAAGTACTTCTAATTCCGACTCGGCTTCTAAAACTAATATTAATTCTGCTATTAAAGATGATTTACTTAAGCAAAAATTGGAGCAACAATTAAATAGTCTGGCTGATGCGGAAAATTTAAATCAACAAATTAAAGATAATTATCAAACATTTCTAGACCGAAATAATATAGAAAGCGAAAATTTACAACAAATAGAATCTACTTTAATTAATGAATTTGGAAAATATACTGATCCAGATCAAATAAATCAAGATATAAGAGATAGATATCAAGGATTAGTAGAGGCTGAAACAGAACAGACAAGCCTTCTAGCTGCTCGTAAAATGTTAATATCATCTAATAATGAAATTGGAGCAGAGTTTAATTCTACTGAATTAGATGCAGTACAAGTGGAAGAATCTTTGGCATTATTACAAGCTCAAGGATGGATTAAAGCTAGTCCAACTCAACAACAAGAAACTATCAAATTTCCTTTACCTTTAACTATTAGTATTTGCTTATTAATTGCCTGGCGATCCTCTTCTATAATTGTTCCTTTATTAAAAGCTTTAGGTTATTCTATCGATCAAGGAATTGGTGAAAAATATGGTAGTCCTAAAGTTCCTGATAATGCAGTATCACTACATGATACTACTTTTAAAAAAGTTAGAAGTTTAGCCTTTAAAGCTCAAAAAATTGCTAGTGAAAAATTTGGTAATGAAGAATTTATACTCTATGTGCGCCTGAAGCAACAAGTACAAAGAGCTGATAAAGAATATAAGACCATAGCAGAAGCCATTAAACTTCTAGAAGTTGCGATCGCTGCTCAAAGTAGTTTCTTAAAAATTGAATCAACAGAGTTACGTTTTCGCAGTAGAAAACAACAAGAATTTTATCAGTTCGTAGCAGATAATCTAGAAGATGATATTGATAAAGATGAGTTTCGCAATAAAATAAAACAAAAATTAGCAGAAATCATCCCCCTTTTAAATTCTGAAGAAGGAAGAGCTGCTCTACAATCTTATTTAAAAGAAGTAATTGCAATTTCTCAACATAATCTGGGACTAAAGTTACTAGCTTTATTTAAAAAGTATCAACTTGCTGACTTTACGATTCTTAAAAGTATATCTGATATTATCAAACAGCTAGAAGCTAGAGATTTACTAGATTACAAAAGTTTAGTAGTCTTAATTTTAGAACATTTAGAAGTATTTGAAAAACTTGCTCCCATCATTGGAATTACTGAAGAGGATAATTGTCCTGAAACCTATGCCAAAATGATGCAATATATGGGTTTAGTTCATCGTCATGAAACTGCTTATAGGGATTTTGCAAAATTAATAAAACTGCTTAAAGACTGGCAAAAACCCTATAAATCTCTGGTAACAATTCGAGATACTTATCCTGCTGATAAATATAGAGTTCCCCCAGAGTTTACTAAAGAAATTCCTGGGGTTGCTATATTTAGAAAATACGAAAAATATTTAGAAAGCATAGGATAAATAAACTAAATTTTTGTTATGGTTATTCAATATAAATAGTAACTAAACCTTAGATTTAGCTCGCTTTTGGGCTTGTATTTCAAGATATACCAACAAAGCATTAATATCTGCGGGGTTAACACCACCAATGCGAGAAGCTTGACCAATGGTAAGAGGTTGAACGGAGGAAAGTTTTTCCCTAGCTTCCATCCGCAGACTATCAATTACCATATAATCCAGATTTTCTGGTAACTTGCGGTTAGTATGGCGGGAAAGCTGCTCTATTTGGCTTTCTTGGCGTTTGATATAACCAGAATATTTGATGTCAATTTCTGCTCCTTCTCGCTCTGCTAGGGTTAAATTGCGATCGCCTAAATCATATTTAATTAGGTCAGGATAGTGAAAACCAGGACGACGCAACAAGTCCGCCAAAATTATAGAGCCTTTAATTTTTTGTTTGGTTGTTTCTGCGATCGCAATTCCTACAGAATCGTGTTCTTTAATTCTGGTGCTGTTTAAACGTTCTTTTTCTGCTGTAATATGAGCTTGTTTATCACAGTAGAGTTGCCATCTGCGATCATCTATTAAACCGATTTCCCTTCCTAAAGGAGTCAGGCGACGATCTGCATTATCTGATCGCAATACTAAACGATATTCCGAACGACTAGTAAGCATTCTATAGGGTTCCCGTAAATCTTTAGTACAAAGATCGTCAATTAATGTCCCGATGTAGCTTTCTTCACGAGGGAACATAATCATCTCTTTCCCTACGGCGAATCTTGCTGCATTAATCCCCGCTACAATACCCTGGGCTGCTGCTTCCTCGTAGCCCGTTGTACCATTAATTTGCCCTGCGGAGAATAGTCCCTGAATTTTTTTGGTCATCAAGGTAGGATAGCATTGGGTGGCAGGAAGAAAGTCATACTCTACTGCATAAGCAGGACGGAGCATAACGCATTCTTCTAGACCAGGAAGGCTATGAAGCATAGCTAACTGCAATTTTTCAGGTAATCCTGTCGAAAATCCTTGAATGTACAGTTCTGGAATATCTCTGCCTTCTGGTTCAATAAATATTTGATGACTGGCTTTATCCGCAAAGCGTACTATCTTATCTTCAATACTAGGACAGTAGCGAGGACCTTTCGCATCAACCCAACCACCATAAACAGGGGACAAATGGAGGTTTTCCCGAATAATTTTGTGAGTTTCGGCAGTAGTTCGGGTTAGATGACAACTCATTTGTTCCCTTTCTACCCAAACTTCAGGATCGAAGCTAAACCAGCGTACATCCTTGTCTCCTGGCTGCACTTCCATTTTGCTATAGTCAACAGATCTTTTATCAACTCTAGCCGGTGTACCAGTTTTCAGCCTTCCTGTTTCAAATCCCAAACGGTTTAAAGTATCAGTCAAGCCGATGGCTGCAAATTCTCCAGATCTTCCCGCTTCCATAGACTTATTGCCAACCCAGATACGTCCCCCCAAAAACGTACCAGTAGTTAAGACTACCGCTTTAGCAGCAAAACAAGTACCAAAATAAGTCTCTACTCCCAAAACTTCGTCATTTTTACCCAATACTAAATCCGTAACCATTCCTTCACGGATACTAAGATTGGGCTGATTTTCCACAATTGCCTTCATTACCGCAGCATATTCCCGCTTGTCGGTCTGCGCCCGTAACGCCCATACCGCAGGACCACGAGAAGAATTTAGCACCCGTTTTTGCAGATAGGTGCGGTCTGCCATTTTCCCAATTTCTCCCCCTAAAGCATCGATTTCATGGGTTAACTGGGATTTTGCTGGACCTCCCACCGCAGGGTTACAGGGTTGCCAAGCAATTTTATCGAGATTGAGAGTTAACATCATGGTGCGACAGCCTAACCGCGCGGAAGCTAAAGCAGCCTCACAGCCAGAATGTCCTGCACCAATTACAATGACATCAAAGGAGTCTTGGAAATCAACAGTCATTTAACATTTAGCATTGAACATTTATCATTTATCTACACCGCAACTAGACAACAAACTAAGTTCTCTATCTAAGATTGCGGGTGTACATAGTAACTAAATATTGTAGTAAACCCTGGGGACAAAAAGCCAATGGCTAACTACTAACTACTAAACAACCGAATTCAAATATTGCAATAATTCAGGGGCTTGTACAACTCCTTCAATTTTTTCTGCTGGCTGTCCGTTTTTAAATAGAATAAGGGTTGGTAAAGCTTCAACATGATATTGAGAAGCAATATTAGGATAGCGATCAGTATCTATTTTAACTACTTGAATGCGATCGCGTAAATGGGCTCCTACTTGTTCTAAAATGGGACTCATCATCTGGCAAGGACCACACCAAGTAGCATAAAAATCTACTAAGACGGGAGTTTTAGCATTGGCGAGTAATTCTTCAAAACTAGAGAATTTCTTTTTGACAACCATAAATCTAAAGCTTGTTAATACTTCCTGTTATGCTAACTAAACCTCATTAGTATTAATCTAATTCTTCGGAGTTTCTTAATTTGAATATTAGGGTAGTACTTCACCAACTCTGTTTTGAGGAATAAGTTTCGGTGAAAATCCTCCCCAACTCCCCTATCCTCCCCAACTCCCCTATCTGATACTGTTGGCGAATGTGCTACAGAAAATCTTACAAAAAGTATTATAAATGACTAAAGTTAGGATTTTATGTTCTTGTAGCACTATTAATTTCAGTGAAGATTACTTTCGCCAACAGTATCCCTATCTTGCCTCAACCTATCATTTCAAACTTGACAGACTAATAGTTCCAGGTGACACAGTTTTGAATATACTGATTTTAGATCAACTCAAAAATAATTAACTCCTATTTGCTTTATTTTTGTTCTTTCTCCCTAGTTATTCCCGATTCAGTAATATGCTGATAATTGGTTTATCGATACTAATTTCTTAATTTCGTGTCAGATACTTATGTGGAAAAAGTTACATCGCAGTGGTCAACCTTGGTTCTTTTATTGTGCGGTCGCTTTTTTTACTTTTACTGTTACAGTTTCTTGTTCCCAGAATCAGCAATCAAATCAATCACCAATACAAAAGTCCCATACAGGACTCAATCAGACTGAACTAAATATTTGGTGGGAAAAAGGCTTTAATTTAGAAGAAGACGAGGCTTTTCGAGCTATTGTTGATGATTGGGAAAGAGCAACAGGGCATCAAGTTAAGTTATCTTTCTATCCTACTAATGAACTGTCAGAAAAAGTAGTCAGGGCAGTTCGTTCAGGAAATGTTCCTGATTTGATTATGAGTCAGAAAGCCAATCCAACTTTTTATCCTCGTCTGGCTTGGGAAAATAAACTGGAAGATGTTTCTGATGTCATTGAACCAGTTAAAGATTCATATCCTGAACATATTCTCAAAGCAGTCACTTATTCTAACGGTATTACTGGTAAATCTAGCTATTATGGCATACCAGTTCATCAAGCTACCATATTTATTTTCTATTGGCAGAAGTTACTATCACTGGTTGGTTTAAGTGCTGAGGATATTCCTCAAGATTGGGATAGTTTTTGGCAATTTTGGCAACAGGCTCAGTTTAAATTAGTAGATCAACAAAATCAAAATATTTACGGCTTAGGCTTACCTTTTTCTGTTGATGGCTCAGATGATATGTATCTTTTATTCGAGCATATTTTGGAAGCATACGATGTGAGACTGATTGATGAGACAGGAAATTTACTAATTAATCACCCCCAAGTGCGCCAAGGAATTATTAAATGTTTGGATTGGTATAGCCAATTTTACTTACAAGGTTTTGTTCCTCCCGATTCAATTAATTGGTTGAATACGGATAATAATCGCAACTTACTCAACCGAGTCGTCTTAATGACTCCCAATGTGACTCTTTCAATTCCTGGTGCAGTACGTGAAGATCAAGAAACTTATTACAAAAGATTGGGAATTGTAGGATTTCCCGATAAACCTAATGGTCAACCAATGCGTTATATAATTACAGTTAAACAAGCTGTAATTTTTGCTAATTCTCCTCATATTAAATTAGCAAAAGACTTTATGCGTTATTTCATTAAGCCTCAAGTTACTATTAGGTATCTTCAAGCTTCAGGTCACAGAAATCAACCAGTACAAAATTTAATTTGGCAAGACTCTTTTTGGCAAAAAACTACAGATCCTTATCTAAAAATGACATCTAAAATTTTAGCAACGGAAAAAAGTCGCTTGTCTTATACTTCTAATAATCCTGCTTATAGCCAAGTACTAGAAGAAAATATCTGGGGAAAAACTCTTAATCGCATAGTAGTAGATCGTCTATCTCCAGAACAAGCAGCAGATGAAGCGATCGCGAGAATTGTAGAGATTTTTGATCAGTGGAAAAATTAACATTTAACATTTAACATTTATCATTTAACATTTATCATTTACCATTTATCATTTATCATTTAGCGAGTAAGTAATTATTTGTTGTAAATATTGTTTGGCTGAACTAGGAATTTTTTGGGCTGAATCATTGTAAACAATCCATCCTTGGCAAGTTTCAGGCGATCGCCATATTGCTAAATGTTCTACAGCAGGATCACTATAAAAGCTCTCCTTTCCTGTACCCAAAATGGAGGAACTCCAATGAGTAAAGTAATCATGACTGAAGCGGTAAATGGGAAAGTTACCCCAGAGGGGAACACCCCAACCATCGATCGCGATAAAGGCTTTAATCCTTACTCCTTGTACTTGTAGTGCAATCGCAGCTCCTATTCCGCCAACAACCCCTGCACTAAAAGTAATAAATAATAATTCTTCAGTCATTAGAGCTTGCTGATTTAGCCAATCATAGACAGCAATAGGAGAATAGGGAAGATGTTCTTGAGTGGGAAAAACTAACCATTCAATGTAGGAGTTTGTTCCTTTTGCAATACTATATAAAAAACTCTCTGTCAATTCAGGGCAATGAACACCAGGGCAAATTATTACTTTCATTGAATAATAGTTAATCAATAATTACAAAATACAAAGTATTACGTTACATATGTAATTGATCATGCCAATAAGGTTAGTTTAAAACTAATTCCAATAAGATTACGGCAATGGCTTCTAATTATGATTGGAGCTTCTGTCCTGAAAAATTGGAACAACCAATAATGGTTTAAGGAGCAGGAGTAAGGCAGAAAGATCTTAATAGTTTTAATTATTTTCCTGACTCTTATTCCTCATCGCCTTTATTCCTCAAAAATCATTCTAAGGAAAGCGAGATCGTGGTAACAGTTTCCGAACATAAGCATCAGCACCCCGTAAATAATCCCAATCAAGATAAAGTTGCAGTTTTATTAATGGGATATGGAGAAGTAGAAAGTTACGAAGATTTTGCTAATTATAATGAACAAGCACTTAATCTTCTCACTGCTAAGTTTGCCCCTGTTCCTACTTGGGTATATCCTCCATTAGCAAAATTATTAGCTATGTTCGATCTTCATGAATGGGGGCATCAACATGGTAATTTTATTTCACCTCATAACAAAATCTTTGAACAACAAAGAGCAGGGATTGAACAAGAATTACACAAAACTTGGGGAGATAAAGTTAAAGTTTTTAAAGCTTTTAATTTCTGTAAGCCCTATCTTCCAGAACAAGTATTAGCAGAAATCAAAGAAGAAGGTTTTAGTAAGCTTTTAATTTATCCTTTGCTAGTTGTTGATTCGATTTTTACTAGTGGTATTGCGGTAGAACAAGTCAATAAAGCCTTAATAAACCTGAGAGAAGATCAGGAACACTGGCTGAAAAGTCTTCGCTATATTCCTTCTTTTTATAACCAACCAGCTTACATCAAATTGTTAGCTAATATGGTAGAAGAAAAAATTGTCAGAGAATTGCAGCAAGCCCATTTACCATCACAAATTGGTATTATTTTAATGAATCATGGCTGTCCTCACAAAGCCAAAGGATTTACTTCTGGTATTGATGAAAGCCAGGCTCTTTATGAACTAGTTAGAGAAGAATTAATTGCTAAGTATCCTCTCATTTCGGTGGGTTGGCTCAATCACGATACTCCTTTAATTGAATGGACACAGCCTAATGTAGAATTAGCAGCTAAAAACCTAATGGAATTAGGGGCAAATGCTATTGTAATGATGCCTATTGGTTTTGCTACAGAAAACCATGAAACTATCTTAGATGTAGATCATATTATTCATCATCTGCAACATCGCCATAAAGATGTAAATTTTGTCAGAATGGACTGTGTAAATGATAATAGCGAATTTTTACACATGGCAGCAGATTGGGCAAATGATCAGATTGCTGCCTTATTATCTGATGAAGGCGTAATCGTTAACCCTGAATTAGCTTCAGTCAATCATAACCATAATCATCACCACCATCATCATTAAAATTAAGGTGGGCGTTGCACTAAAGTATATCCGCAGGTGTACCCTTTAGGGCTTCCTTCGGTCGCCCACCTTAGTTTGAAATCTCATAGAATACAAATTTAAGACAACTTGGAGCGTATTTCTTCTACTCTTTTGCGATTAACCCCAAGGTCAGATTTTCCTAGACGGGAAGCAGAACGAACGTGTACTACATTATTATTAGGATCTAAGTAAAATTCCACATCATCTACATAGCCCATTAGTTTACTGGTAAATTCAGCATAAAGATAATTATCAGTTTCCTCAACAATCTTTGTTCTTTCCATAGCTTCTACTATCTTTTTGATCTCTACAATAGATGTTGTTGCTAGAGGCTCAACTTTAAATTGAGGATTATCACTTTGGCTAGATACACAATTAGGAGTACCTGGACAAGGTGCTAGTTTACCATCTTTTACTCCCAGGTTATTGGGTCTTGTTCCTGCAAAATTAAACATAGGATAATATACTGAATTTACAATAGATTGTAGGTTAAGACGTTTGTCTTTGCTAGAAGAGACTTCTTCTTATTTAAATTTCTGGCTCTAATTTCAGAAAAATCTTTAAAAGCTAAGAGCTAATATCTGATAGCTAACCTAGCTAGTTAATTTTACTAACCCGAAGTGACGTTATACTAATTCTCAAAAATAGCTAGATATATAGAGAGTTCATTTATGATCATTCAAAAGCTTGCAATCCTTTGTTCATTCTGACTTCTGA
>JASJDB010000155.1 GCA_030065315.1 Xenococcaceae cyanobacterium MO_167.B52
GGGTCCATTGCTCTTTGAGATATTGCTCAAAAGTAGTTAACAAAGCACTTCCTACCAGAGGATAATGTTCGGGTAATGCTCCATATTTAACGTGACGCGCACCCAAGCCCCTAAGTGCGTCATCTAGCACATCAGGCTTTCGTAAGTTGTCTACTACCAATACTAAAGAATTCAGTAGTTTTTTCTTTTGCTCTGCCATGTCTGTAGTTTTAAACAAGGGCTTGGCTTCGGGATTAGCTGTAAACAGATTGTCATAAAAACTATTTACAAATTCATTTGCTTGAGGTTTAATCGCCTCAAAACTCTGTTCTAATAACTCTACCTGTAAAGACATTAATTAATGTTTCTCCTTCTCTTGATTTATGAGCTTATATCAAAGCTGATTGCTTTAATGCCTAATTTTAATGACATTTTGAATGGATGCTAATTAATTCAAATTACTATTTAGCATTAGACAGTTTGTCTCTACAAAATAAACATTATGTATAAGTTAAGATCTCTTTGTTCTATTAGTATTGCTCTGAATTTATAAAATAATCTTTTATGGTATTTTGTAACTATCTATACTGTGGAGCAAGAAAAATACGATTTTTAAATAATTTCAATGCTTTTTTAACATTACAAAACTTTTCTCTCAATTTATTTGTAGTCAAATAAAATCCTTATCCCATAAAGAACATAGGGGGGATTCAATGTAAACTAGAAGATGGACATTCTTTGTCTCATAGAATACTCATCAATAGATTTATTTTTCCCTAATAGACTCATCAATTATGCTCTCGATAGAACGCAGTTCCCAAAACACTGGACATCGTTATCTACCTGAAATAGAAAAAAGTTCAAATGTTCCAGTAACTCCCAATCAACAGCTACTACCCTTAACAGCAAAAGTCAATAGTACTGATAATTTAGAAATTGGTGGCTGCGAAGTTAAGCGTTTAGTGGAGCAGTATGGTTCTCCTTTGTATATCTTGGATGAAATGACCCTCAGAACTACTTGTCAGCAATATCGCGATGGGTTTGCTGACTATTATGGTGGTGAGTCTCAAGTGATTTATGCCTCTAAAGCTTGGAGTTGTTTAGCTGTATGTAGCATTATCAATAGTGAGGGATTGGGTTTTGATGTGGTGTCTGGAGGAGAACTCTATACTACTTTACAAGCCGGAGTAGATAGTGAAAATATTTATTTTCACGGCAATAATAAATCCGCTTCAGAATTAGAGTTTGCAGTGGAAAGTGGTTGTCAGATTATTATTGATAATTGGCTGGAGTTAAAAACTTTAGCTACTGTTGCTTCAGAAAAAAGTAGTAAGCCTGTAAAAATATTACTGCGTTTGACTCCTGGTATTGAATGCCATACCCATGAGTATATTCGCACAGGTCACTTAGATAGTAAATTTGGCTTCGATCCTAATCAAATTGAAGAGGTATTTGCCTTTGTAGCAAAGCAGTCCAACTTAGAGTGTATTGGTTTACACGCCCATATTGGTTCACAAATTTTTGAGCGTCAACCCCACCAAGATTTAGCCGATGTGTTAGTACAATGGCTGAAAAAAGCCCAAGGTTATGGTTTACCTGTAACTACTCTCAATGTGGGAGGTGGATTAGGAATTTGTTACACTGAATCGGACGATCCACCCAGTATTACCGAGTGGGTTAAGGCTGTTGGGCAAGCGGTAGAAGCTGCTTGCGATCGCCATAAAGTCTCTTTACCCAAATTAATTGCTGAACCTGGACGCTCTTTAGTTGGCAGTGCTTGTATTACCGCTTACACTGTGGGTAGTGATAAGGAAGTGCCAGGAATTAGGAAGTATATTACTGTGGATGGAGGAATGTCTGATAATCCTCGTCCCATTACTTACCAATCTGTGTATCGGACTGTAATTGCTAATAAAATGTCAGCACCTTTAACCGAAACGGTTACAGTAGCGGGAAAACATTGTGAGTCTGGGGATGTAGTAATCAAAGATGCTACTTTACCTAAAACCGAACCGGGAGATATTCTGGTAGTTATGGCAACTGGGGCTTACAATTACAGCATGGCATCGAACTATAATCGTATAGGACGACCAGCAGCCATCTTAGTTAAGGATGGGGAAGCTAATTTGATTATTGAACGGGAAACTTATCAACATCTCCTAGAGCGTGATCGCTTACCTGAGAGATTGAGATATCCTAATACAAGTCAAGATTAGTATTTCGTTTGACCGTGGTAGAAGGGACTAGAATTGATTTATCTATCTTAGCTAAAACATTAAAACATTTAATGATGTTTTTCAAAGTCCCTTTCTACAAATAATTTCATTGAGAAAACATATCCATCAACTTTGTTGATTTATTGTGTTCTATTTAATTCGAGAAGATTCTCCAATTCAGTTTGTGTTTTGAATTTCAAAATATAAGCATCCCACAGTTACTAATCTCAAAATTAATTAAAGGAATGTTATTGTCGGGTTTTTTTCCTGACTTAAGCTGGATTCTCTCCAGGATTCCCTCCTGGCTGCCCACTAGTATCGATTTCGGTCTGGTATTAGCTCTGAGCTATGCTCTCCTAGTTGTAATTGGAGAGGGAGAACGTCGTAGTTTATGGATGGTCAGAGGTTTTATTGTACTCATGTTAGCCACTGTGGCTAGTAAGAGTATTGGTCTGGATTTACTTAGTTCTCTATTAGAAAAGCTAGTTTTGGGTGCTGCTGTATCAATGGCGGTAATTTTTCAATCCCAATTGCGTCGCTTTTTAGAACAGATTGGTCGAGGAGAAATCTTACAACTGTTCCAATCTTCAGGAAGACCAAGTTTACAATCTGACAGTACTACGGATCGTATTGTGGATGCAGTTAAAGAATTATCTCAAAATCGGACTGGGGCGTTGATCTTAATTGAAACCTCTGGAGCTTTGGATGACGAAGATTTTGTTTCCCCAGGAGTACCTCTCAATGCGGAAATCTCCAAAGAGCTATTACAAACTATTTTTCAAACCTCTACTCTACTTCACGATGGTTCGGTTCTAATTCGGGGTTCTCGAATTGTTTCAGCTGCGGTAATTTTACCTCTGTCCGAACGTACTGCTTCGCGACAGTTGGGTACTCGTCACCGCGCAGCTATGGGAATGACAGAAAGAAACGAAAAATGTATTTGTATTGTAGTTTCAGAAGAAACAGGTTCGATTTCTTTAGCAGAAAAAGGAATTTTAAATCGACCTTTAACCAGTAGTAAACTAAAGGAGTTGTTACAAGCTAAATTTGCTCCGACAGTAGAAAAAAAAGCCGTGCGTCTAAGTCGAAAAATAGGTTTCCAAGGACAAATATTGTTCAAGCGAATCTTTCGCTTACCATCATCCACTTCCCAAGAGAACAAAAATTAATTAGTATTCTCAAGACCGAGAATTTATATTTGTGATAGCTGATGACCGTTAATCCCATTTCTTTACTCCAATTACCCCCAGACCTAGATCGCGACCGCTTACCCCAGCACGTCGCAGTAATTATGGACGGTAATGGTCGTTGGGCAAAACAAAAAGGAAAACCCCGTATTATGGGTCATCAAAAGGGCGTAGATACTCTTAAAGACTTATTACGCTGCTGTCGTGATTGGGGTGTTCCCGCTTTAACCGCCTATGCTTTTTCTACGGAAAATTGGGGTCGTCCTCTAGAAGAAGTGGATTTTTTGATGACTTTATTTGAGCGAGTATTGCGGAGAGAACTCAAGGAAATGATGGCAGAAAACGTCGTTATCCGCTTTGTGGGGAATTTAGCAGCTTTGCCACCTTCTTTACAGCAAGAAATTGCCCGTTCTATGGCAGATACTCAAAATAATTCTGGTATTCAGTTTACTGTAGCTACAAATTACGGTGGCAGACAAGAAATTGTGCAAGCTTGTAAGGCGATCGCATCTAAAGTGGAACAAGGTTATTTGCGAGTAGAAGATATTAACGAAAATCTCTTTGAAAATCACCTTTATACCCAAGGATTAGTTAATCCCGATCTAGTAATTAGAACCAGTGGCGAAATGCGGGTTAGTAATTTTTTATTGTGGCAAATCGCCTATGCTGAGATTTATGTTACCGAGACACTCTGGCCCGATTTCAATCGCTCGGAATTTCATAAAGCTTTAATCAATTATCAACAGCGCGATCGAAGATTTGGGAAGGTGAAGAATAAGTAATGATTAAAACAAAAGTATTTCAAGATCACTAGTTTTGAATTCAAAATTCAAATTTATGAAGAAATAAAACAAGTTTGACTGATTGTCTATTGAATTTTTAGTTTAGTTGGGGCATCTATTAAATATTGGTTTTTATGATCTCCTCCTAACTAAATTAAATGAAGACTTTACGCCGAATTTTAGTAATTAACTGCTTATTAATACTGTCAATTTTCTGGTTTGATGCTCCTAGTTTTGCAGTATTGCCACAAAATACTTCAGAAATATTTAATGCTGGATTAAATAATGTTCGTCAGGAAAATTACCAAGAGGCTTTGATAAACTTTAGTAGAGTAATTGATCGCCAAAATAATTTAGTTGGGGCTGCTTATAGTAATCGCTGTTTAATCAACCTAAAACTACAAAATGATGTTGCTGCTAAAGATGATTGCATTGCTGCAATCAAAATTAATTCAGATAATCTTGAAGCCTATCTTAATTTGGGATTAGCCTATTATCATCTAGAAAAATACAATTTAGCAATTGCTCAATATCAACAGGTTATTCAAGAAAATAATTTAGACTATCGAGCTTATTATAATCGCGGTTTAGCATATTTTGCCTTAAATAATTATCAGCAAGCAATTAAAGATTATCAAAGAGCTTTAAGGTATTTTTCTGACTCGGATCTTTCATCAAAAAGTTTAGTTTATAACAATCTAGGCTTGACTTATATGATAATAGCCCAAGATCAAGAGGCAGTATCTAATTTTAATCATGCGATCGCTTTAAATAGCAATAATTATCATGCTTACAACAATAGAGGTGGGGTTTATCATCGACAGGGAAAATATCAAGCAGCGATTAAAGATTTTACTCAAGCAGTCCAACTCCAACCTAATTTTACCGAAGCTTATGTCCATCGAGGAATTGTGCGCCACCAAATACAACAGAAAAACACTGCTGTTAGAGATCTCAATATTGCTTTACAGCAATATAAACAACAAGGTAATAGTAAGCAATATCAGATAGTTTTGAATCTTAAACATAAGCTTTTTAATGCTCAACCAACTCAACAGAGTACAGTGATTGTGATGAGCCAAGAAAAAAGTTTTATAACTACCTAAGTAAAATATTTTACCCTTAAGAGAGAGCTATTTTTTTACCTTCTTAAGCGAATTTGATGGAAAAATTTCCGAAATTCGCTAATAGACAAATTATTCACATCGTAGGAAGAACCCCAAGAACTTTGCAAATTAATAGTTAGAGATGAAGGGTCAACTTTTTTAACGTTATAACTTGTCCTTTCAGTGATTCCGCGATTGATGTTAGCAGCACTCTCCTTGGTATTTTCGCTCATTGTGGAGGTAGCAGTAGTAACTGATAAGGTTTTGATTAGAGAGCTATCAATAATATTAGCGAGCTGCTTATCGCTAAATTTACTAGTGTTATAGGTATCGCTGTTATTGCTAGTCAGTTCAGAAATCTCCATTTCTGGTTTACTCCAAAGGCTGCTGTCATAAGTCCCTTTGTAGGTAGCATAGGCTTTTTCAATCAACATTAATAAGAGTTGCTCTTCTCCAAAGACGCTAACCTGTCCTGTTTGCTCAAAGGCTGATTTACCATAGTTGGAGGGTGGTAATATGTCATCCAAAATCAGAGTGATAGGAGTCTTAGAACCTGAGTTAATTTTGGCGTTAGGTTCCGAGTTGACATAGATCGTAACTTCATATACTCCGTTTTCTTTAGGACGGATATATTTCGTCATTTCATCTGGGTTAGTTCTGGCTAAGGCAACCATCTCAGCCAGCAAATAGCAGTTTGGTACTTGCCCTTGTTCTACATCATTGGCGTTAACAAATAAAGGCTGGTATTTTCCTTGAAACTTTGCCCACTTGGGAGCTTGAGACTTGCGATCGCTTTTTTTAATTGTCTTAGGAGGAGTTTTTACTGGTAGTAATTTTGCCCCCTTATCTTTAGTAGGAGCGAATTGATATTTAGCTTTCGCTTGAAGGATAGTATTTTGGCGATGTTTACTTGTTGGATTTTGCGATCGCTGCACTAAAATTCCTATCTGACTAATATTGTGACCAAATTTGATTGCTCGTTGTAGCTGTGCTGAAGAGTTTGTGGGTTGCTTGGTAAGGGAATGTTTCTGATTATTAGATGATTGAGAGGAAAAACGGGGGGATAAGAGGCTGGAAGTAATTGGTGAGGCAAATACTGCTGAAGTTCTAGCACGTTTCCTTTGCCTGATTTTCATCTCCCTGATCCACCTTGATGATTTATTTGTGATGGAAATTAGATTCCTTAATCAATTCTAGCAACGTGAGTTCGACAGATTTCGCTTTATTGGAAATTCTTCATGAAAGAGAACGAACCTATAAAGCTTTTTGCATAGCAAATTATCCTTGAGAAGGATGGAAATAATTATAGATTTCTGTTGCCAAACTATTACCAATACCACTTACTTGTTGTAATTGTTCGATAGAAGCTTCTCGGATGTAATCTAGGGAATGGAAATGAGCTAGTAATTGTTTTTGACGATGGAAGCCCAAGCCAGGTATGGCATCTAGTCGCGATCGCCTGCTATTTTTTAATCTTTGTTGGCGGTGAAAACTAACCGCAAAGCGGTGTGCCTCGTCTCTTACTCTTCGTAATAATTGTACTCCTGGTTGTTCTGCATTAGTTGTTAATGGAAAAGACTCCCCAGGTAAAAAGATTTCTTCTCTTTTCTTTGCCAAACTCACAACTTTTACTGTTTCTAAAAGATTCATTGCTTCTAAAACTTTTACCACAGCAGATAATTGTCCTTTTCCTCCATCGATCATTACTAGATCTGGAAAATCTTTATCTTGCTCTCCTATCCTAATATTGCTCCCCTCTCCTCCCATTGCTCCCCTCTCCTCCCATTGCTCCCCTCTCCACCCCTCTCTTTCTCCCCTAGAAGGGGAGATGACAAAGGAAGATTTTTTGTTACTGGGGGGGCTGGGGGAGAGGTTGAGGGGTTGGGTGAGAAGTTTATACTTACGAAACCTGCGCCCAATAACTTCCGCCATACTGGCAAAATCATCGGAATGACCGATCGCGACTTCAGGATTTTTAATTTTATAATGACGATAATGTTGCTTGGCAGGAATCCCATCAACGAATACTACTTGAGATGCTACGGCATTTGAGCCTTGGATGTGGGAGATATCATACCCTTCAATACGCTTCGGTACTTCTGGAAGATCGAGAATAGCTGCTAAATCTTCTAAAGCTTGATTATTATAATTGCTGATTCTTTGGGTTCTCTCTAATTCATATTTAGCATTGCGTTCTACCATTTCGATTAATTCCGCTTTAGTTTGTCTTTGAGGAACAACCAAATTTACTTTTTTTCCTTTTTGTTGACTCAACCACTGGGTTAATATTTCTGCTTCTGGTAATTCTTGTTGAGCAATAATTTCTGTGGGAATTTCCACAGGCTCTACGGTACGATAATGTTCTTCTAATACCTTTTGTAAAATCTCTCCCGATGTACCGGATTGGGCATCAGCAAAAAAGCCCAATCTTCCCACTAATTTTCCTGCTCGGATCTGAAACAATTGAATACAACAATACTTTTCATCTGCTGCAAGAGCGATCGCATCACGGGAAATGGTATCATCTGGTAAGGAGACTTTTTGATCGGCATTGAGATTTTGTAAAGCCAAAATGCGATCGCGTAATTGGGCTGCTTTTTCAAAGTCCAAATCTTCCGCAGCTTGTTCCATCTGGATTTTAAGGCTTTTTACTAGTTCTTCACTCCGCCCCTGAAATACCATCGCTACTTTGTGCATCGTTTGGCGATAATCTTCAGAAGTAATCAAACTTTGGCAGACTCCTGGACATTTTCCTATATCGTAATTTAAACAAGGGCGGTCTTTAAACAGAGGTTTGGGACGTTGTCTTAAGGGAAACGCCTTTTTAATAATTTGAAGGGTATAGCGTAACAAGCCAGTGTCCACATAAGGACCATAATAACGGTCTTGTTCTTTTGTTGCTCTTCTTTTGCGAGTGATAAAGATTCGAGGATACTTTTCCGACCAAGTAATGCAGACATAAGGATATTTCTTATCATCCTTGAGCAACACATTGTAATAGGGTTGATGCTGCTTAATTAAATTGGCTTCTAAAGCCAAAGCTTCTGTTTCCGTATCCGTCACGATAAATTCAATCTCCGTGACTTGACGCACCATCATGGCAATTCTGTCACTCAATCGCTGAGAATCCCGAAAATAAGAGCGTACTCTACTTCTGAGTTTTTTCGATTTGCCAATGTAGAGAATATCCTCATTACTCCCCTTCATGAAATATACTCCAGGTTCAGGAGGAATTTCCTTCAGTCGATTTTCCAGCTTTTCGGGTTGTCCTATGAGGGTTTGAGTCTGGGTAAGTGCGCTCACGAATTTAGCAACCAAGATAATGAGTTACACAATTTATTTTAAAGACTGCAACAGATCAGGGTTGTTACTCTTGCTTTTTGCTTAAATCAAATTCTTCAAGGTAATAAAATTCATCGATTTCCACCAACCGCTTCTTACCTTTTTGCGCTTCTAAAGTTTTGGTCGGGTTTGGGGGTTTGGGGCTATTAGGATCATCACCTCTTCCATCATCCCCACCATTATCAGAATTAAACAACGACCACAACCAAACGCATAGCAGACCAAATAAATAGGCAGTCGCTAGAAGGATGATCAGTCTCAATGCTATCAGAAACATAGTTTTTTTCCTCAAGTAGCAGCACAGCCAAAAGGTTTTTGAAGAGTTGGCATGACTTATATTATGACTTAATTATAAGTTATCTTACTATAATATCTATTTGCTGCTGTTCAAGTGAGATCTCTAAGAGATACGCTACAAAACAGAACAAAATCTTTATTTAGTGAAGCTTTCAGCCATTGTATGATCGGACTTGATGTTAAATCTTCACAGGTGAGTCAATTTATCTAAACCTTACCGAAAGTAATCGTCAGGAATCTCGTAGATGACCTCACCTCCGTTTATAAAACGGAGGCTTGTAAATCTAGTACCTGACCAGTCTCAGTTCTTGAAACAAGAACTACCTTTAGCCCAAGAGTTAACGTCCGTCATAAATGCCTGGGGAAACCCCAGGCAACGCGGACTCAAGTTCATACCCTAGAATGCCTGCCAGTTCTAGGCTCTATAACCAGAAAGTTAAACAGGCTTATCGAGGTTAAACCAGTGCTTTTTGGATAGTACCGAGGCTAAAGATTGACGAGGCAATCCTTACCCAGAAATGGAGATGCAGAAATGCCAAACTATGTATTTATCCTTGATACAAATAAACAACCACTGAATCCAATTCCACCAGCAAGAGCCAGAGAATTATTGTCCAAGGAAAAAGCGTCCGTTTTTCGTCGTTATCCTTTTACCATAATTCTGAAGCAAGCTATAGACAAGCCAACTATTAAACCATTAACTATCAAAATAGACCCAGGTTCACTCACAAGTGGTATAGCTTTGTTAGATAATGACGAAGTTATCTGGGTTGCAGAATTAGAACATAGAGGGAAACAAATCAAAAATGATTTAGAGTCTCGTCGTTCAATACGTCGGAGTCGCAGAAGCAGAAAAACTCGATATCGTCAACCAAGATTCCTAAATCGTAAACGAGAGAAAGGTTGGTTAGCACCATCTCTGCTTCATCGAGTTCAAACGATTGAAACTTGGGTTAAACGTTTAATGCGTTATGCTCCAGTTGAAAATTGCGTCATGGAGTTAGTTAAGTTTGACACGCAACAGATACAGAACCCTGAAATATCGGGTACAGAATATCAACAAGGAGAGTTGGCTGGTTACGAAGTAAGAGAATATTTACTCGAAAAATGGGGCAGAAAATGCGTCTATTGCGATGCTACTGAAGTTCCATTACAAGTAGAACATATTATTCCCAAATCGAAAAATGGAAGCAATCGTATCAATAACCTGACTTTGGCTTGCCAACCTTGTAATCAAAAAAAGTCAAATCAGGACATTCAAGACTTTTTAGCAGATAAACCGAGTGTGTTGTCTGGAATTCTCAAGCAAGCCAAACAACCATTGAGAGATGCTGCTGCTGTTAATTCTACGAGATGGAAGCTTTACCTTTGCTTGCAACGAATTTTGCCAATCACAACTGGAACAGGAGGGCAAACCAAGTGGAATCGTTCGAGGTTAAACCTTCCAAAACGACACTATATCGATGCTGCTGCTGCGGGAGTAGTAGATACTTTAGTGTTTTTGACTCATCAACCTCTAAAAATTAAAGCTACTGGATGGGGTAATAGACAGATGAGCGGTACTAATAAATACGGGTTTCCGATTCGTCATCGTTCCCATCAGAAGATGCACAAAGGCTTCCAGACTGGGGATATGGTTAAGGCAATTGTAACTAAGGGCAAGAAAATTGGAACTTATACAGGTCGTGTATTGGTTCGTGCTTCTGGTAGTTTTGACATTTCAACAGCATCAGGAAGAGTAGCTGGTGTTAGTTATAAATATTGTTCTCATATACATAAAAAAGATGGATATCAATATAGTCATCAACTTGAAGCTTGATATGTTTGTGACGGGAAATAAATTTCCCGCGTCGAATTTCCTCCCCTACATAGGACTTGCTGAATAAGTCTAAAACCTTTACAAATCAATGGTGAGCGCCTCCAGGTAAAGTTGATAAAGTGCAAGAAATAAGCTTCTCTACCTTCATTCCCCATGCACTTTGAGATTGTCTAGATTATTATGATTACCTCTTCTGACTACCTGAGGTGCATTCGCCCTCAGTAACTCCTGACTTCTGACTTCCCCTCCTGGGAGGGGTTAGAGGTGGGTGACTTCTGACTTCTGACTTCTGACTTCTGACTTCTGAACCTAACCAAAAAACTTTTTCAGCAAACCCTATGTAGTCCCTGATATTCAGAAAGTAATTTTACATTTTGTAAATAAGTGTAAGCTATGTGACGCGATCGCTCTGGTTCTCCTGATAATAATGCTATCTCTGGGGGATTTGTTCCCAGGTCTTTCTGAGCAAAACCGATGTGATAGGGCATTGTTTTTTTACTAGAGGCTTGTGGTTATGACAGATTTTTCGACAATCGTTTCTAGCTGTCAAAATAGCAATATTGGGAAGCTGCTGCCTGGTGCATTATATGTTCATACTGAAGCTTTAAATGCGATCAATCCGATATTACAACAGTATGAAAAAAATGCTAGAAATCTAGCTGAGGATGTTACAGAGGCAACTTTAGTTAAATTTGCTTTAGATAAACCCAAAATATCTTACCTTTTTTATCCTGAGTTTGATAGTGAGCCTCATCCCAAATTAGAGAAAAGTTTAATTGTTGATTTTGATAGTAAGCAAGTCTTACAACGCCAGTATCAAAACTCAGATAACCCTCC
>JASJDB010000156.1 GCA_030065315.1 Xenococcaceae cyanobacterium MO_167.B52
TTCTCCTATGGTTTCTTATCGAACCCAGATCGTATTCGATGCTCACTATCAAAACACTCCCAGTTACGTTCAGGACTATACTGGTCTAGTCTCAGTTTACTTTACTAGTTTTGCTGAAACAGCAGATACCTATATCGAAAAATTTTGTGCCGGTTTGAAGCGTAATCCTTATCCCAAAGAATTTGCTCGTCTCATTGTGGCAACTAGCGATCGTGCTCAAAGACTAACGGTGACAGGCTATGGTGCAGAATGTATTTCTGCTCAAAGACTAGCAGGAGAAGTAGAAATTACTGCTCGCAGAATGCAACGACAAAAACGCCCCGCTAAAAAATCCTCTGGTCGTTTTTTATTTCATTCCCTCGATCCTATAGCCCAACAACGTCTTCGACAGTTAAGACAAGGAAAAGGGTAATAATTAATATCAATAATATTAAGGCTGAAATGTGACAAGTTTAACCAAAAAAAGGTTGTAAGCAGTGATAAGAAATCACTTATTTCTACTATTAAATATTTAAATATTAAATATAAACTCTCTAATCTTTTAGAAGATTTGTGATTAAACTCTGGGGAATCTTTTCCCTTGAGAACTTTCCCTTATTTTAATCCAGGCTAATTAAGTTAGTTCTCTTAAACCCTACCGTAATCTTCTCTTTTCCGTTACGGGTTTGTCACTTTCCCCAGCTTAGGATTAAGGAAACTTACAGATGGGATTTCGAGAACTTAAACTCTCCTCCATACCCCTCTAGCTGTACATTTTTCCCTATTATTTTATTTCTTTAATTATTGGATAGATTCTAATGAGTACTACTCAAATTCCGTGGTTAACAATCATTACTATACTACCGCTGGTCGCATCATTAGCAATTCCTTTTTTCCCAGACAAAGAAGGAAAAAGCGTGCGTTGGTATGCTTTGGGCGTAGGTTTTATTGATTTAGCCTTAATTACTTTCGTTTCCTGGTATCATTACGATTTTCATAGCTCTGCATTTCAGTTAGTAGAAAGCTATTCTTGGATACCACAGTTAGGCGTAAACTGGTCATTAGGTGCTGATGACTTATCTTGGCCTTTGGTTTTACTAACTGGTCTAGTCAACACAGTATCAATCTTTGCTGCTTGGCAGGTTAAAAAGAAACCCCGTTTATTTTACTTCCTAGTGTTAGCTATGTATAGCGCACAGATTGGGGTATTTCTTGCCAAAGATATGTTTTTATTCTTCCTAATGTGGGAATTAGAATTAGTACCTGTATATTTATTAATCTCAATTTGGGGTGGTCCCAAACGTCGCTATGCAGCAACTAAATTCATTCTTTACACTGCATTAGCTTCTATCTTTATTCTAGTTGCAGCTTTAGGAATGGCTTTCTCTGGTGATACATTCACCTTCGATATGGAAGCTTTAAGCCTCAAACACTACTCTTTAGGATTTGAATTACTGGCTTACACTGGGTTCTTAATTGCTTTTGGCGTTAAACTACCGATCTTTCCTTTTCATACCTGGTTACCAGATGCCCACGGTGAAGCTTCTGCGCCAATCTCCATGATTTTAGCGGGAGTACTCTTAAAAATGGGAGGTTATGCTCTGATTCGGATGAACATAGAGATGCTTCCCCATGCCCATGTCTACTTTGCTCCTGTATTAGTTGTGTTGGGAGTAGTTAATATAGTGTATGGCGCGATCGCAGCTTTCGGACAAACCAACCTCAAGCGACGCATGGCATACTCTTCTATCTCCCACATGGGCTTTGTCCTAATTGGGATCGCTTGTTTCAACGAGCTGGGTATGAGTGGTGCTATGTTACAGATGCTTTCCCACGGTTTGATTGCAGCTAGTATCTTCTTCCTTTGTGGAGTTGCTTACGACCGCACCCATACCCTTTGGATTGATGAAATGGGTGGATTAGCGCAAAAAATGCCTAAAACTTTCGCTTTGTTCACTGCTGCTGCCTTAGCTTCTTTAGCTCTCCCTGGAATGAGTGGGTTTGTTGCAGAAATCAGTACTTTCCTCGGTTTAACAAGCAGTGATGCTTACAGTACTAGCTTTAAAGCCGTAGTAGTCATCCTATCAGCAGTCGGAATAATTATGACTCCTATCTATCTGCTATCAACTCTTAGAGAACTTTTCTACGGTAAAGAAAACTCCTTCTTATCCACTCAAAATATCACTTGGACAGATGCTAACCCCAGAGAGATATTTATTACTGCTGCTCTTGTAATTCCCATCATTGCTATTGGGTTCTATCCTAAACTAGCCACTCAAACTTATGATGTAAAAACAGCAGAAGTTGCTCAATACTCCCGTCAAGTGTTGGCTCAAACTTTAGAAAACTCGGATTTATACGCTTCCAACAAAGCTACTATTGCCCCCCCTATTGCCCAACCTGAAACTCTTGGTTCAATCATTAACCTCAATGAGTAGCAAGACTTAAAGTTCTTGGGTTTGAGTTGGTCACTAATTTTTTAATACAAACTAAATCTGAGATGAAGAAGGTAGGAAAAAAATACCCAAAATCCTATCTTCATTTTCTTCTATCAAATCACAGACAGTATCAATATCGTCGGCTAAAACGGTTACTGTAGTTATCAACCAAAACACCAATTCTTTATGACTTCATCACCTTTATCTTTTTCATTACCACCTTTATATAGTAGTTTTTTACCTCGATTTTCTAAGTTAGCCAGTGTTAGTATTTTCTCTAACATGATGGTACCTTTAGCAGGGATTTGTGACACTGCTTTTTTAGGGCATCTAGCAGATATCCGTCATTTAGCAGGGGTAATTCTAGCGAGTATTTTATTTGATTATCTCTACAGAATTTTAAAATTTTTTCGTAACAGCACTAACGCTATTACCGCTCAGGCAGCGGGAGAAGAAGACAACAAGGGAATTTTGCTGGCACTTTTGAGAAGT
The DNA here is from genome assembly GCA_030065315.1 of Xenococcaceae cyanobacterium MO_167.B52. Taxonomy (GTDB): domain Bacteria; phylum Cyanobacteriota; class Cyanobacteriia; order Cyanobacteriales; family Xenococcaceae; genus JASJCP01. Next base: position 2,910 of record JASJDB010000156.1, read on the forward strand.
GGCTTAGTAGCTCTGGTTATTGCAGTCGCCATTCTGATTCTCCAATATCCCATCCAGAAATTTGGCTTTGCCATTCTTGCTGGCTCTCCAGATATCGAAGCGTTCGGGATTGACTATTTCGATGCTCGTATTTGGGGCGCACCTGCCGTCTTACTAAACTTTGTTTTAATTGGTTGGTTTTTGGGAAGAGAAAAAAGTGCTTTAGTACTAGCAATTTCCTTAGTTGGCAATGGGTCAAACGTAATTCTAGACTACATAATGATCAATAGATGGGGTTGGGAAAGCACTGGTGCAGGACTTGCCACAGCTTTGAGTCAATATCTAGCTCTAATAATTGCACTCATCGGAGTTGCTGTCAGTATTGACTGGAAAGCACTACCCTCAGCCGTGAAAGAAGTCTTAGAATGGGAACCCCTCAGATCTACCGTAATTCTTAAAGGCAACATTTTAGTCCGTTATCTGGCAATGATTACTGCTTATTCCATTTTTACCAATCTCAGTGCAGGCATGGGAACGGAAATAGTTGCAGTGAATGGACTAATACTTCAGATTGTGCTTTTGAGTCAATTTACAGTGAACGGCATTGGACTTACTACTCAAACCTTAATCGGGAACTTTAAAGGTAAGGGTGAGACAGAGAAAATGATGCCGTTATTAACTGTGTCTATGTTCACCAGCCTGATAATTTCCTTGCTCTTTGCACTGATATCTATTTTGTTTCCTGAGACAATTTTCAGTTGGTTTACCAACCATGATAATATTAGCCACTCCGCCATTTCTTATGTAACTTGGCTGCTACCCCTTTTAACCTGTGGTGCTGGAGCATTTATTTTAGAAGGATACGTCATTGGGCTAAAAGAAAGTGCCAAACTTAGAAATTCCGCACTGATTGGTTTAGGCTTTGGATTTACTCCTGTAGCTTGGATGGCTTGGCATTTTCAAAGTAGTCATTTGCTCTGGTTGTCTCTCACCTTATACATGGCAACATTAGCAGTTTCTTTGGGAATCAAAATTTTTGGGATTTCTGATCATAAAAAACTTAATTTACAATCTTGAATAAAACAAAAACTATCCTATTAACCAAGAATAAATTCTTAGACAATTAGTGGCAGTTTTTTGGAGGAGGGCGGTTAAAAATCCGCCCTCAACTATTATTGATAATTTTCTTTTTCTTGTTATTCATTTTTACATTTTATATTAGTTAATAATTTAAAAATTAATATTATGCTTTCACAAATTGTCGCTCCTTTAGTAGATACTCAAATTCGCCGTTTAGCCAATTCTCAAGCCACCTATTCTACCCTGATCGAAACAGTTGCTAAGTGGCTTAGTTATCTGGGAGTCAAAGCCCAAGTTACCCACCTAGCTCATCGATCTGGAAAAATTCAAATTTCCCTTACTGTAGGCAAACCCTATACCTGTAGTTCCCGCCACTGGCAGCAAATTCTAAATAATCTTGATCAACGCTCACTCCCAAGCTCTGCCGTGAAACAGCAGGGATCGAATAAGGAAGTCAAAGGGGACTTCGTAGTTTTAAATGGGTCGGAACTATACCACAAGGGTACAATGTCCGAAAGTATATCATTTAGGGATCCTTTAGGAAAGCAGAGTCCCCTCAACCGAAAGCAAGCTAGTCTTGGTCTAAATTCCTATGATCAAATTTCTCCTGCCCAACGGAGTAAATTACAGAGACTATTTGCCTATTTGATTCAGAATAGTGAGCTTATTAATAAACATAATCCTGAAACTCTTTCTAATTTCCTCTATCAGTTAAATTTGGATGAATTTATGATTTTAGGAATTAGATGTGCTCTTAAAGTCCCCCAACCAATAGAAAGACTATTGAGAGAACTAGACCCTAATGTAATAGCTTTGGCTGTGCCTCAAGCCATGAAAATAGCTCTTTGCGATCAGAAACTCAATCAAGAAGCTGAAGCTACAATCAATAGTATGTTAAGGCTGGCAAAGTCTAGTAGTGATAATACTTTCAGCTTGAAGCAGCCAGGAAATAAACCCAGTGATATTTTGAACTAAGCTTTCAAGATATATTTCCACAAAACCAATATGAGTATGAGCCGAGTTTGGATCGGCTCATAAAAAAAATTATACTAATTCTCAAAAATAGCTAGGACTTGCTGAATAAGTCTAAAACCTTGACAAATCAATGGTTTGGTCTTCAGGTAAAGTTGATAAAGTGCAAGAAACAAACTTCTTTGCCTTCAAAACCCATACACTTTGAGATTGTCTAGATTATTCTGATTACCTCTTCTGACTTCTGACTTCTCGCAAATTTAAAGTGTTGTATCTAAACAGGATTTAGTATTAGACGTTGCTCAGTTGGTTTTAAAGTATTGATACTGCTCATTTTGGTGAATTTAAATTCAGGACAAACGCGACGCATTTGCTTTGTGAGATCGTTTCCTGGACCAACTTCAACTATTTCTTTGATACCTTGTTGGGCAAGTAAAAGAGATATGGCTCGCCACCTTACTGGCTGATACATTTGCTGAATTAAACTATTTTTTAAACGAGCTACATCTAGGATGGGAACTAGTTCCGTACTAGATATTACGGGAATTTTTAGTTGGTTAAAAGGTACAGACTCTAAAATTTCTTGAAATTCCACCGCTGCTTCAGACATCAAGGGGGTATGAAAGGCACAGCTAACTTTTAAAGGAATAGCACGCTTAAATCTAACTTTGTCCAGTAAGGATTTTATGCCTCTAGGAGTACCTGAAATGATGGCGATACTCAAATCGTCATTCATGAGCCACACGTTAGGAGTATTACTAATTTGTACTTGAAGTTGTTCTAGATTAGACCCGATCAAAGCAACCATTTTCCCCTTAGGAGAGCGATCCATCAATTCTGCTCGACGCTTGATTAGATGTAGACCTGTTTCAAAATCAAACGCTCCTGCGGTATAACTAGCTGGGTATTCTCCTAGGCTATAGCCAGCTATAAGGGAAGGTCGATAGCCTTCTCTGAGAATCAACTCAGCTAGAAGTGTCTCTATGACGTATAAACAAGGTTGAGTGTAAAGGGTGCGAGATAGTTTTTCTGAGTCTTGACAAACGTCCTGAATAGACCAGCCTAAAATTTTTTCAGCTTGCTTAAACCTATCTCTAACAAAAGAATAATGGGGTAAATGTGAGTCCATATTAGGCTTTTGAGAACTTTGCCCTGGAAATACCCAAGCAGTATTATTTTTAGTTTTTTGAATAGGTAAAATTGGCATTGTTAATATTATAATATTTTGTAAAAAATTCGATTATGTAAGTTTTAAAGAGGAGGAGATAATATATCTGTAATATTTTTTTTTAAATAGTTATATTGGCTTAGTATATATGTCTGAGAAATAATATTTTGTAATAGATATATAGACTTACATATATAATATTTTACTTTTTGAATAGATTTGTCAACTTCATAGTAAATACATATTTTTTTTTAATTTGTTCTTATCACTTTGTTTTTTCGATTAATTATGATAAATGATATGTATTAAGATAATGTTATACCATCAAAAAATATAAATATAGATAAGTGTTATTCCTGAACAGTTTAAGATTCAAAATGCCTGTAATGGTTTTACTAGGCGTAATCCCATCAATGTTAGCTGCCCTCTTTGTAGCCAGTCATCATGCTGACAAAGAACTTAGACGAGATGCTGAAGAAAATATAGCTTTTAAAGCTAAAATTTTGGCTAATACTGTCTATTGGTGGGATCAAATGAATATTTTGACCCTCAAACAACTGAGTCAGCAAAGCGATGTCATTAGTATGGACAAGGATAAACAAGAAGCAGCCTTGGAAAATCTAGTCCAAACTAACGAAAATTTTTATTTAGCCAGTACCACAGACCGAGATGGATTTAATGTGGCTCGTAGTGATAGAGGAAAACTGCTTTATTACGGCGATCGCCATTGGTTTTTGGGAGCTAGAGCTGGCAAAGACATTACCTATCAAACTCTAGTGAGCCGTAGCATCAGAAAACCAGCCATTTGTATGGGGAGTCCGATTCGGCAAAATCCGTCAGAAGTTTCTGGGGTTATGATGCTTTGTACGGAGCTTTCCGCTCTAGCCGATCAGATTGGTCAACTTAAGTTTGGTAAATCAGGTTATGCTGTTCTGGTAGATAACACAGGTAAAGTATTAGCCCATCCTAATCCAGCTCTGATTGCTGGGGAAGAACTAACCGATTCCAGTGAATACGCACCAATTAAAAAAGTTCTAGAAGGTCGGGATGGATTTTTTTCCTTTAAAGACCAAGGAATTAATTGGGTTTCTTATGGAATTTCCCTAGACAATGGCTGGAATGTTGCCATTTTACAGCAAGAAAGTGAGTTTCTTCAGAACGAACAAGAGTTCCAGAGGATGGCATATTTAGTTTCTTCAGTGGCGGTACTAGCGGTAACTAGCTTAACCGTGCTGTTAGCGAATCATCTAATTAAACCAATTAGTGAATTGAATACCGCAGCAAAGGCAATCTCTAATGGTCAATTAGATCGAAGAGTAGAAATCGAGCGAGAAGATGAGCTTGGTTCTCTTGCTACATCTTTTAATCAGATGGCAAAGCGTTTGAAAGTTTCCTTCAAGGAATTAGAACATCGAGTTAGAAAGAGGACTGCTGAACTCAATAAAGCCAAAGAAAATGCAGAAAATGCCAATCAAACTAAAGATCGATTCTTAGCTCGCATCAGTCATGAGTTGCGTTCTCCCCTCAACAGCATTATTAGCTATGCGACGATATTACAGGATAAATCTGATTTGATGTCTAATCAGGTCAAAGGATTAAACATCATTCGAGAAAGTGGGATCCATCTACTTAACTTAATTGAAGATATCTTAGATTTTTCTAAGGTTAAAGTCGGCAAAATCGAAATCAACCCTGCTTACTTGCATTGGCAATCCTTCCTAGATGGCATAGTAGGCATGGCTGAAATGTGGGCAAAAGACAAACAAATTAGGTTTGAGTACGAAATTGTCGGCAACATCGCCAGAGAGATTTGGGCGGATGAGAAAAGACTTAGACAAGTATTGATTAATCTGTTAAACAATGCCATTAAATTTACTCAGGAAGGAAAAGTAACCCTCAAAGTAAGTGTAATTGATGAAACGCAAGATGTTTATAATACTGAGCGTCCCATTTCTCACCAAAGACTCCGCTTTGAAGTAATTGATACAGGGATTGGAATCAGCCCCCAAAATGTCGAGAAAATTTTCCAGCCTTTTGAGCAAGTTAGTAGTGTTGAAGATAATGTCAATGGAGTTGGTTTGGGCTTGGCTATCAGTAACCAAATAGTTTCTATGATGGGCAGTCAAATTCAAGTCACAAGCCAATTAGGGGTGGGGTCTGTATTTTGGTTTGACATCAACTTCCCCATTTCAGAAGTTCCACCACAATCCACTTCGTTGCCATCATTAGAAGGGAATAATAAGGTTCAAGTACTAAATTCTAGCGATCGCACAACGCCTAACCTTCAGCGAGATCGCGCATATAAGGTTTTGTTAGTAGATGATAAAGAAGAAAATCATCTGGCTCTAATTCGTATACTTGAGCCTTTAGGCTTTGAAGTCATTTCTGTGACTAACGGTCAGCAGGCAATAGAAATAGCTGGTTCAATCAATCCCGATTTAGTTTTGCTAGATCTATTTATGCCAGTTAAGACTGGATTTACCCTAGTTAGGGAACTCAGACAAATACCGAAATATAAAACTATTCCCCTGATCTTAGTATCTGCTAGTAGCTACGAAGTAGTAAAAAAAGCTAGTCAGCATCTTGGTTGTGAAGCGTTCTTGACTAAGCCTATTGATGAAAACAAATTACTAACTTTGTTGCAAGAATATGGTTTATTGTCAAACAGTAAAACTTTTTATAACTAGGAAATGATAATTAATCATATTTCCGAAGCTCTGTTGGGTTGCACTATAGTTTAACCCAACTTGTCGTCATGTTCCTTAAGAAAAGATATTCGTTAAAATTGCCTTGAGATATCCCAACTGACCATAGGCATAAATCAGATTATCAAAACGCAAAGCTGGATTGTTGATATATTTTAGGCTTTTGTATAATCCGCGAATTGCCCTTTCTGCTCCTCGGTTGAATTGACTGATTCCAGTTCTTCCAGCTAAAGCTTCTCGATAGTATTCACTTACTCCTTGCCACCAACTACGACTGATAAACCAACTAGGTTTAAGTCTTTCTGGTGCTACATTATGGGCTGCTAAAGCTTGGGGGAGATAGGCTACTTGCCAGTTTTTTTTCAGGGCTAATTCTGTCATTAGTAACTCTTCGTTAGAGAGTAAGTTTTTACCGACTCTGCCCAAATTAGGGTCAAAACCTCCCACTTCATCTAGAAAGGTTTGCCGAATGGCATAATTTAGCCCCCTAGGTGTAAGATTGGGATTTTCGATATGTACTACTTTCTCTCCTAAATCGTAAGCTCCTAAGCTCCCTGTCATCGATTCTGAGACCCAATTAGGTAGGGTTTGTCCTTCTGGTAATAAGAGAGTTACTTTTCCTCCTGCGATCGCAAGATGATCATTATCTTCAAAGGCTTGAATAATAATCTTCAGCCATTGGGGAGAAGCTTCTGCATCATCATCTAGGTAAGCTAGTATAGGGGAGTTAGCTTCTTTCGCTCCTCGATTACGGGCTACAGATAAACCCAATTCAGGTTCATAGAAGTATTTAAGATGGGGATTGGTCGAAGGTACTCCGCCGTCAAACGACCGAGCTTCCTCGCTCTGCCTCGACTTCATCAATCTTGATTCTACGACTTGCCGAGTATTGTCTGTAGAACCGTTATCAATCACTAAAATTTCGTAATTATCTGCATCTTGATTTAAGAGACTATCAATGGCAGCACCTAAATAATGCTCCCGATTATGAGTGCAAATGATAGCAGCTATATCTGGCATGAGATCAACTTCGTTTAAATAGTAAGTTTCAAAATAGTTAAATAATTCTTACAATCCTTGTATATTATCGATAAACCAGGATTTATCTACAATATCTTAGTTAAAAATTATGGATTGTAAAAAATAATTATGGCTGAACTCGATCCTCGTCCACCAGAGAGACTTCGTCCTCATAGTTTCCAGTTAGATTTTACTTCAACTCCCCTAGCCTCAGTTCTTACTACTAGTGGCAATACCAAAGTGTTATGTACAGCAAGTGTGGAAATGGGAGTACCCAGATTTCTGAGCGACAGTGGACAAGGTTGGTTGACCGCAGAATATCGGATGTTACCTGGCTCAACCGCACCTCGTCATCGTCGAGAATATTTAAAATTATCAGGACGAACCCAAGAAATTCAAAGATTAATCGGTCGTAGTCTTAGAGCCAGTATTGATTTAACTGCTTTAGGAGAAAGGACGATTACCATTGATGCAGATGTCATTCAAGCTGATGCTGGTACTCGTACTGCTGCAATTACAGGAGCTTATGTGGCTTTAGCTCATGGTATCCAGAAACTGCAACAACAGGGAGAAATTACTAGCTCTGCTCTATTGAAGCCTGTAGCTGCCATATCTGTGGGATTAATTAAAGGGGAAGCTTTCCTCGATCTCAATTATGCTGAAGATGTAGCTGCGGATGTGGATTTTAATGTGGTGATGAATAGTGATTTAGAACTAATTGAAGTCCAAGGAACAGCAGAATTAGGAAGTTTTTCCCGTTCTCAAATGAATCAGATGTTAGATTTGGCAGAAATGGGCATTACACAGTTACTCAAATCACAGCAAGAAGCTTTGACATTTAACAATTAAAATTTACTATTAACCACTGCAAGCATAATTTTATTCATGCTCCCATCACATGGCAATTAAAAGATCCTCTCCAGAAGATAAACCCCGTAGAAAAAAAAATACCTCTTCCGTTAATCAGGCAAATCAAAAACAAAATTTGTTATCAGGAAAATTAACCGTAACGGAAACTGAAAATAATGAAGAGGGAATTCGTCCCCAAAAACTGGCTGATTATATTGGACAGAAAAAATTCAAACAGATTCTCAATATTGCGATCGCAGCAGCCAAAGGCAGACAAGAGCCTTTAGACCACTTATTACTGTATGGTCCTCCTGGATTGGGAAAAACCACCATGTCCCTGATTTTAGCCAGTGAAATGGGAGTAAACTGTAAAATCACCGCAGCACCAGCTTTAGAGCGTCCGAGGGACATTACAGGGCTTTTAATTGGTTTAAAACCAGGCGATATTCTATTTATTGATGAAATTCATCGTCTCAATCGCATGGCAGAAGAGCTACTATATCCCGCGATGGAAGATTATCGTCTTGATATTACTATGGGTAAAGGTCAGAGTGCCAAAATTCGGAGTATTAAATTACCTCCTTTTACCCTAGTAGGTGCCACAACTAAAGTCGGTTCTTTGACTTCTCCTTTACGAGATCGCTTCGGTTTGATTCAAAGACTACGGTTTTACGAAATAGATGAACTGACCCTAATTCTGCAACGTACCGCAGCCATTCTGCAAATGGCAGTTACCGATAATGGAGCAGCAGAAATCGCCCGTCGTTCCCGTGGTACCCCTCGTATTGCCAATCGCCTATTAAAAAGAGTTAGAGACTACGCTCAAGTCAAAAAA
>JASJDB010000157.1 GCA_030065315.1 Xenococcaceae cyanobacterium MO_167.B52
AATACCACCTAATACTAAATCCTGTTTAGATACAACACTTTAAATTTGTGGGAATTTAGAATGCAGAATTTAGCCCTAAAGGCACTAAAGTATTCCCTTCGGTCATTCCCTATCGGTCAATTCAGAAAAGTTTAAGCTAATTCTACGCTTTAAACTAAAAGTATACTTTGGTAAGCGGATTTAGTATTAGAGCTGATACTAATTCTCAAAACTGGCTGGATAGATAACCAAATTATTTTTTATTAATTAAAATATCCAAAAGCTTGGCTTTGCAAAACTTATAAGTTTTTAAGCCAGGATTTTCGTGGTCAAATCAAGTCTCCAGTGACTTTTGAGAATTGGTATGATTTTCTTCCTTGTCCCCCTTGTCTCCCTTGTCTCTCTCAACTGGGGTTTTTGAGATTACTGAATTGGTGTTCTAAGAGTTCACTGAAAGCAACCATTGATACCAATCATTCAAACCAGCACCTGTAGTTGAGGAAACTTGAAAGATTTGCATATGAGGATTGACTTGACGAGCATATTCCAAACATTGATCAACATCGAATTCAAGGTAAGGAAGCAAATCAATTTTGGTCAAGACTGCCACCTGACTAGCGCGAAACATATGGGGATATTTAATAGGTTTATCTTCCCCTTCAGTAACAGAAAGAATAGCAACCTTGGCTTTTTCCCCCAAGTCAAATAAAGCAGGGCAAACTAAATTACCCACATTTTCAATCGCCAAAATCGAATTCTGGGGAGGATTTAGTTCTAAATATCCTCGTTGCACCATTTCTGCTTCCAGATGACAACCAGTACCTGTATTAATTTGAACTACTTTACAACCAGTTTGACGGATTTTTTCCGCATCATTAATTGTTTCTTGATCCCCTTCAATTACGCTAATAGCCAGTTGAGATTTAAGATCATTGATAGTACGAGTTAATAAAGTTGTCTTGCCAGCACCAGGAGAACTAACCAGATTTAAAGCGATAATCCCTCTTTCTTGAAACCAAAGGCGGTTTTGTTCAGCAATTCGATCATTTTTGCCTAAAATTTCTCGTTCTAAAGTGATAGTTGTCCCGTGCATACGAGCATGAATTTCCGAACTTTTCCCCAAAGAGTGGGAAATATCTTCTTCGTGAGTGTGGGTAATAACTGTACCATCAGCTAGAGTATGGGTGTGAGTATGATGGTTATTGCCATCACCATTATCAGTAGTATCAGTAGTCTCACTGTTTTCTAATAAAGTAACCCTTGCTTGAGCATCATCAGAACAACCGCAACTTACGCACATAATTCATCTATCTCCATTGATTTAATATTTAATTCTTCACCTCGAAGAATTTTAAGTTCCATGCTTCCACAATGATCGCAAATGCCAAAAGGCTGCTCTAAATCAATCTGGGCATCACAACGGCAACAACTAGCTACACCAGGAATTTCGATAATTTCTAACACTGCCCCTTCTAATATCGTTCCTTTACAACAAACATCAAAGCAAAAACGAATTGCATCAGGCATAATTGCTGAAAGTTTGCCAATTTCTAACGTAACTTTCCTTACGGGTATTCCTTTCGCGTTTTCGCTGACGATGGCAACAATATTTTTCGTGATTCCTAATTCGTGCATTTCTCTCTCTCTTGATCGAAGCTCAACAAATTCGAGGCAATTGATCTCCCACTAACATATCTACAATTCGATCAGTATCGAATATAGTTTTCACAATTACTACTCCCGCAGGAGAATCGATTGCTTCCCCCACAATGGCAGCATCTTTCCCATAAGGATGTTGTTTCATTGCTGTAAGAACTTCGGTTGATTGATCTTGAGGTACCAATACCACTAGCTTTCCTTCATTTGCCATATATAAAGGATCTAATCCCAAGAGTTCGCAAACTCCTTGAACTTCTTCCCTAATCGGAAGTGCTTCCTCGTATAAGCGTATGCCTACCTCGGAACTAAGGGCAAATTCATTCAATACTGTAGCTAATCCGCCTCTGGTAGCATCTCGCATGGATCGAACTTGAGGACATACTTTCAAAATTGCTTCGACTAGACCATTGAGAGGCTGAGAGTCGCTTTTAATGCTGCTCTCTAAGGCTAATTCTTCCCTTGCTACGGTAATAGCTGCACCGTGATCTCCTAAATAACCGTTGACAATAATGGCATCTCCTGAGCGAATATTGCCAGCAGAAATATTAATTTTCTCGGAAATTACGCCAATTCCAGTTGTATTAATGAATATTTTATCGGCTGATCCACGATTGACAACTTTTGTATCCCCTGTAACAATTTGTACTCCTGCTAAATCTGCTGCTTGTTTCATACTTTGGGCGATTTGGCGCAGATTTTCCATGGGAAATCCTTCTTCAATAATCATTCCGCAGGATATATATAAGGGGGTTGCACCGCCAACAGCCAAATCGTTAACCGTACCGTTGACTGCCAATTCCCCAATATTCCCCCCAGGAAAGAAAATGGGATCGATAACGTAAGAATCAGTAGTAAAAGCAAGGCGATCGCCGATTTTGCTTAATTCAGCCAAATTTATTCTTGCTTGATCTTCCAAGTCTGATAGCAGAGTATTATCAAAACTACCGAGAAATATATCTTGGATTAAATCACTCATTGCTTTACCACCACTACCATGAGCTAAGGTAATAGTTTTATCCTTAACTTTAGTAGGGCGACGGCGGACTTTTTCAATTTTCTTAAAAAGAGAATTATTAACAGAATTAATAGTATGAGGAGTATTCATAATAATTAACGATTAAATTCATGACCTAAATTTACTTATAGAATCGCCCGTTTCACTACAATTAATCCATAATTGCCGAATACGCCAATCGCAATAGTTCTAGTTCATTCGGTGGCAAGCGACGAGCTTCAGTAAGGGCAATAAACTTTCCTCCTCGTTCGACAAGTTGTTCTTCAGGGGCATCGAGCGTGGTAAATCGAGCTAAATACACTTGAATAGGAGTGTCTGAATCGTCCATGATAACCTTGAAATCTCTGTCGATTGCCAGGCTACCCTTCGACATCCCTAAACTTTGTTCTGCATCTGTTAACAATTCTGAAAGATCCTCTGTCACTTGGTCTTCTCCAAAATGCTTTTCAACTACGCGGGATGCAGAGGATATGCCATCAAACTGACAAATGGTTTCATGCAAGCGTAAAAAAAGAGTGCGTCCACTAGAAGGATGCTGATGATACAAAATGAGGCGATGATCTGATGACATGGCTTGCTCTACTCAACTTGCTTATAGATGCTACCAAGTTTTTTGGCAAATCTTGGGGTTCATAACAAAGAGTTCAGATTGTTTGAGGAGAAGAAATATAATTGAAGAATTGAATTAATATTGTAGTCAACTAAAAAAATCATTGTTTCTGTGCGATCCCCCTGGCTTTTTGCTCTTCAAGTTTTGCCCAAAGTTCTTCTTGTTCGGGTTTGTGTGGCATTGCAGCAATTCGAGCAAAGCGATCTCGGTTATACTCTTGCCAATACTGACGAATTTCTTCTCTGTTTTGGAGAACTTCTTGATATTCAGCTTCTACCTGAATTTTATTTATCTCTAGATAAGCTTGATCTGGCTTAGTAATTTGACGGGCATTATTATATGCCATATCAAGAGTAAGACAGGTTGAAGCGTGGTAGAAGGTTGTGTGTCTTTCAGCAACCAGAGCTAGATGAGCGCCTTGAGGATTGCCTAAGCACAATGGAAGAAGCAACTGAATTTGTCCTCTGTAGTATTGAGGAATTGCCGTATTGTAATTTCTGCGAACTCTCTCTTTGGCATTATCTATTGCACCTTTCAAGAAAGTTTGAAGAGCATATTCATCCATAGATTGATATGGCTCAGGGAAACGCGCTTTGCGCTTTGTTTTCTTCAATTATGTGTTCTACATTAACTCTTAAATCTTTTCGAGTATCAAAAACAAGCGAAGCTGGATCGTCAAAATAATGAGCTGGATCAGGAAGTTCAGGAAAGCTAGGGACTTGCGTGGAAATAAGCTACCAGGTAATCTAAGAAATTGACACGACTAAAGAGCGATCGCCCGATTCAAATGCTAACGGAACAAATTAAATTAACCTTAAAAGATGCTGCTAAAAAACTAACAGGCTCAAAGAAGAGAGCTTTTATGGCTCAAGTAACCATGGATTATTGGAATAGTTCAGCAAGGAAAGCAGAAACTGAATTGGGATGGTCAAGGAAAGCGATCTCTCTTGGATTAAAAGAATTAGAAACTGGTATGGTTTGTGTTGATAACTATCAAGGAAGAGGAAGAAAAAAAACTGAAGATTTGTTGCCTAATTTAGAATCAGATATTAGGGATTTAATAGATAATTATTCTCAGGCAGATCCTAAATTTAAGTCGAGTTTTAAGTATACAAAAATTAGTGCGAAAAGAATCAGAGAAGCTCTAATTTCAGAGAAAGGTTACAAAAAGGAAGAATTACCCTGCCGTCAAACTATTGGAGAAATTTTAAATCGAATGGGTTATCGTTTAAAAAAACACAAAAGGTAAAACTACTCAAAAAAATTCCTGGAACTGATGCAATTTTTGAGAATGTAAGTCAAGCTAATAAAAAAGCGGATGAAAACCCGAAAGTCTTGACAATTTCCATCGATTCCAAAGCTAGAGTCAAAATTGGTGATTTATCGAGAAGGGGGAAATCTAGAGGATTAGAACCTCTTAAAGCCAATGATCATGATCATAAGTGGTCAGAAACTTTAATACCTTTTGGGATTCTCAATAAAGCAGAAGAACAATTATCAATTTACTTTGGTAAATCTTCAGAAACCTCTGATTTTATAGTAGACTGTTTGTCAAAATGGTGGAAAAATAATCAAAATAATTATCTAGAATTGTCAGAATTAGTAATTAATCTAGATAATGGCATATCTCATCGCAGTAATCGGACTCAATTTATCAAAAGAATTGTGAGTTTTTCTCGACAAAGTCAGTTAAGAATTCGTCTAATTTATTATCCTCCTTATCATATGCGAAGCGGTATCCTTTAGGACAGCAAATATAATTCTATTGAAAGATGTTGGGGGGTCTTGGAAAAATATGGTCATGGAGCTATTTTAGATACTGTTTCTACTGCAATTAACTGGGCATCTAACATGAAGTGGAAAGGTAAACAAAAAGAGTGTTTATTTGATAGAAGATGTTTATGACAAAGATATTACAGTTCCAGCTTCGGAATTAAAATCCTTTCAAGAATTTTGGCATCCCTCTGAAAACTTACCCCAATGGGATATTACTATTATTCCCTCTTAAATGGTAGCTTATTTTCACGCAAGTCCCTTCCAACTTTAGGGGAACTCATTGCCCAAAAAGCAGCTTCAAGCCTGGGTGAACTGACACAGACATGATCTGTTTCATTGGTCTAAATTTTTGTAGCTAGACCCCTGACTTTTTGAGAAGGTTCACTCTATCAGGAAATTTTCACTTAGTCTGCAAACTCACAGGTTTGCAGACTAAGTGAAAAAATTCGCGGACTTGATAAAAATTAGATATAGTCATTTCAAATAAAAATGAAACACTTCTCGCTGCTCAAAGACTTGTCACAGTAGGAATACGTTGTCTCAAACTTAATTGAAATGACTATATGTCTATCCCTTATAATTTCGTAGTGCGAGTGATCGCTATAATGTCCTCTCATGTCCAACTTACTAACATGCTCCACTTTTTTTACTCAAAATCACCCCAATAGTCTTGAGTATTAATTGCAAATCATAAAATAAACTCCAACGTTTTTGATATTGCAAATCCAAACGCAGCACTTCTTCAAAATCAACAATTTTTGAGCGACCGTGAACTTGCCATTCCCCGGTAAGACCAGGCTTAACATCTAGACGTTGTCTATGGTGTACTTCGTATTGTTCAACTTCATCTGGGGTAGGTGGTCTAGTACCGACTAAACTCATATCTCCTTTAAGCACGTTCAAAAACTGGGGAAACTCATCCCAGCTAGTTTTTCTAATAAACCGGCCAACTTTTGTAATGCGGGGGTCATTTTCATTCTTGAAAAAAGGCCCTTGCACTTGATTTTGAACTTGGTCTTTCACAAGACTTGCATTCACTAGCATAGAGCGAAACTTCCAAATCCGAAATCTTCTACCTTTGTAGCCACAGCGAATCTGACTAAATAAAATTGGACCAGGGCTATCTAACTTAATGGCAATAGCGAGGGGAATAAACAAAATGGTGGTAATTCCTAGACCTACCAAAGCACCCAAAATATCAATTAGGCGTTTTGTTTTAGACATCACAGAAGGATGAATGGTCATATGACGACCAGCTTTCTGATAATCAACTTTCTCAATAGCTTCTGTATCATCTTCAACCTTAAAAACCTCATCCAATCCTGCCAAGGACAAAATCATTTGCACTTGAGCAGAAAAACTACTAAAACCCAAGTTCACTCTAGAGCTACGAGCTTGATGAACCATTCTGCAAAGAGCAATTAGACCGTTGCTATCCATAAAAGTGGTTTGACTGAAATCGAGAACAATCTTTTTATAAGCCGAGCTATTTTGGCAAATTTTTTGAAACTGCTGCTGGAAAGAATCAGCCTCCAAAACGGTAAAGCGAAAAGGCATTTTGATTAGTATTTCTTGGTTGAAGCTGACAGCATAATGATCGTCAACTGGAGAATAAAAAATCATGGAGAATCTACTTGTTTAATGAATAGTTATTATAGAAAGCTTGAAGTTAATTAAAATTCAAAAGTGCTTCGATTTTTTGCTTAGGGAATTTACCTAAGCAAAAAATCGACAGTATTTAGTAAATTAAAGAAATACAAAAAGTATAATGACGGACCCAAGCTAAAATAGTTATTTATGAAATACGTAATATTGCATACTTCATGAATAATGATGGCATATAATAATTGGTTTTTATGTGTTTTTATGATGAATATTTAATTGTTTTTTAGCAAGGTTTGGTTAAATTTTTGTCTCAATTGAAAAAATGACTGTAATACAACTAAAATTTATTGTATTTTTACAGACAAAATTAGCGATTGCCTTGACCAAAATGATTTTTCGAGCTACTGACTTTGTCTCTTATCAACGAAAAATTTACACCTGACAAAATTTGATGGGTGATCGAGATCACACCTATACATATTCTCATCGTTTATAAAGTAGGTAAATGTGTTAATTAAAATTATTTGATTAACTTTTGATTTAGATATTTCAGTCTATATGTATTTCTTGTAAAGAAATAAGTAACAAATTTTATACTTACATACTTCGATTTATATAAAAAACATCTGAACTTTACTTTATCGACAAAAAAATGATAAATGAGAAAAAGAAAGGAAGAGTTATAACATTAAATAGAGATATAGATAACACTAAACAAAAAAAAAGAAAACTGAATGTATTTATGTTTGGTCCTAGTTTATCAGAAAAGGGAGGAATGGGAGCAGTACAAAGACAAATTTTAAATGGAGTTTCGGAAAAAGTAACCATCAAACATGCTTCAACTTGGGACGGCAAAAATAATACTTTTATCTTGTTTACCAGAGCTTTGATTTTCTTCCTAGAAAAATTGCTAAAAGGTCAAGTAGATTTAGTACATATTCATGTTTCTGAGGGGGGTAGCGTTGTGCGTAAATCTATTTTAGCTCTTTTGGCTTTTGCTTTTTCTAAGCCTGTAATTATGCATACTCATGGCTGTGAATTTCATTTGTTCTACAATAAATTACCTAGAACAATTAAACAATTACTAAATAAAGTGTTTCAAAATTGTGCTTGTTTGATTGTTTTGTCTAAAAGCTGGAAGAACATATATATCGAGCAATGTAATTTAAAAGTAAATCAGGTTAAGGTTTTATATAATCCGGTTGCTGTTCCACAAAGCGTTTACGACCGCACTAATCTTGACAAAATCACCTTTCTTTTTCTTGGCAAGATCAACCAGCGAAAAGGTATATTTGACTTACTTCATGCACTGGCTATGTTGCCTTCCGTTACTAGAAATAAAATTCGAGCTATCTTAGCAGGAAGTGGGGAAATAGAAAAAGCTGAAGCTTTAGCAAAAGAGTTAAATATTGAGTCGCTGGTAGAATTTCCGGGTTGGGTAAATATAAAACAGCGTGACGATTTTTTAGCTCAAGCTAACGTATTTGTTCTTCCTTCTTATAATGAGGGTCTACCAATGGCGTTACTTGAAGCGATGAGTTGGGGGTTACCAGTGGTTACAACTCCAGTCGGAGGAATTACTGAAGTAGTCACTCATTACAAAACAGGTTTATTAGTACAACCAGGTAGTATACAAGAATTAGCAGCATCGATGCAGATTTTGATTGACAATGAATCTCTCAGATTAAGTTTGGGAAATGCTGCACGCAAACAAGCATCACTTTTAGATACTAAAAATTATAGTCACGAACTTTTAAATTTATATCATTCAATTATGTGAAACAGGCAAAGTTTCAAAGTGCCCTGTATTTAATTTAAAACAAACATTTATGAATTATCAAAAACATCCAGAAGATATAGATTTTCAAAAATACTGGCTGATTTTTAAATTTCATTGGCGACCATCTATCTTGGTTTTCGCCATAACTGTTATTGCTGCATTGATTACTGCATTGTCTAAAGAAGAAATTTTTCAAGCCTCTGGAAAAGTAAAATTTAAAAAGAGCAATACTAGCTCTGCTCTAGTAACAGAAGTAGGAGAAAAGATAGGTCAATTAGAAGCTTTAAATTTTCAGAATAACCCTTTAGATACCGAAGCGGAGGTAATTCGTTCTTACGAAGTTGTCAGTCAGACCATAAAAGAATTAAATTTAAGTGATGATGATAATGAACCATTAACATACCAAGATTTTCTTAAAGCTTTAGACTTAAAAAACATACCAGGAACTGATGTGCTACTTGTTTCTTATAAAAGTTCCGACCCTCAAGAAGCAAAACAAATAGTCGATCAATTGATGGCAGCTTATCTAGAAAACAACGTCTTGTTTAACAGAGTTGAAGCTGCGGCAGCAAGAAAATTTATTAACGAACAGTTGCCCAAAACCGAACAAGCGCTGTTGGAAGCAGAAGCTAATTTACGTAGCTTTAAAGAAAAATACAATATTGTTAACCTGACAACAGAGTCAGAACTGAAGGTGTCACAGATTAGTGAATTAAACAACACCATCAAACAAAAACAAGCTTTACTTGAAAGGTTATCGAGTCGAATCGTTAATTTGGAATCAAAATTAGGCTTTAGTGCTGAGGCAGTCATAGCACTTAATGATGTAAGTGATTCTGAAGCTATTCAACTAACTATTACTCAGCTACAAGAGGTAAAAAATCGATTAGCTAAAGAACAAAGTCGTTTTTCTAATCAAAACCCTGTAGTAATTAATTTAGAAGAAGAAAAAGCTTCCTTAGAAGCTTTATTGAGAAAGCAAATTGGTACACATTTAAGTCAGCAAACAAGACTTTTAGAAAAGTTTTTTCAGACAGGAGATATTCAAAAAAATCTTGCCGAGCAGTTAGTTAATACTGAAGTCGAACGCCAAGAAGTAGTCAAAGAAATAGCTTCTCTCAAACAAAACATAGCAGAATATAGAGAAAAAACCAGTAAAATTCCAGAGTTTGAACAGATACAACGAGATTTACAAAGAAAACTAGATGCTGCTCAGTCTGCTTATCAAGCTCTGTTAAATAATCTACAGCAGGTACTGATTGCTGAAAATCAGAATGTAGGTAATGCTCAAATTATCAATTCGGCTATCGTTTCTGAATACCCCGTTTCTACTAGTAAAAAGCTAATTTTGGCGATGGGAATAGCTTTAGGAGGAATATTATCCGTTATTACAGCCTTTATATTGGAAATCAGGGATTGTTCTGTCAAAACCAGCAAGGAGCTCAAAAATTTGCTCGACTTCACGATGCTGGGGATAATTCCTAGTTCGCAGAAAAAAGCTCTACTACCCAGAGTAGAGTGGGTTGCACCAGAAAGACAAATCATAGATGCACCTAAATCCATCACTGCAGAAGCTTATAAAATGTTTCAGGCCAA
The DNA here is from genome assembly GCA_030065315.1 of Xenococcaceae cyanobacterium MO_167.B52. Classification (GTDB taxonomy): domain Bacteria; phylum Cyanobacteriota; class Cyanobacteriia; order Cyanobacteriales; family Xenococcaceae; genus JASJCP01. The sequence goes on from JASJDB010000157.1 coordinate 10,021, forward strand.
CCTTAAGTTTCTCTGCCCAGATAAAAATATTAAAGTTGTTGCAGTTACAAGTTCTCTTCCCAAAGAGGGTAAATCCACTGTTTCGGCTAATTTAGCGGCAGTGCTGGCACAGCAGGGTAATAAAGTTTTATTAATCGATGCACATTTACATAGTCCCCAGCAACACCATATCTGGGAGTTGACTAATCAAGTAGGTTTAAGCAATGTCATTTTTACTCGGGATAAGTTATCAAATGCAATTAAATTAGTAACTTCTAATCTATCTGTTTTACCTTCAGGCATTGATCATCCTAACCCTCTATCTCTTTTAGAATCCAAACAAATGGATTTATTCATAGAGAGTATTAAAGAAGATTACGATTACATCATTATTGATACACCTCCACTTCTTTTATTCGCCGATGCTCTAATTTTGAGCAAAATAGCAGACGGAGTTTTATTAGTAGCTCGACCAGGAGTAATCAACAGAGAAAATGTGAAAGCGGCGGAAGAGCTTTTGCAGAAATACAATCAAAATGTCCTCGGTTTAGTCGCCAACGGTGTAATAGTTGAAAATGAACCTGATAGTTATTTCCACTATGCTAAAAGCTATTACCAAGATGATTCTAAAACTGTAAAGAGCTTGCCAGAAGTAAAAGAAACTCGTCAATAAGACAAATAAACTTTAATTTAATTAAAAGCTGTACAACAATCTATTTGCTATAGGGGGAACTCTATGAAAATTGCCTTTATTGAATTGAGAATAAAGTACTTATTAAAGATTTTTTTGTTACTTTATATCCCTATTATCTTACTTATCCCTTTAGTGTATCTCTGTAGTTTGATAACTGGCATCCCAATCAACCACTTCACTAGAGATCCGTCCGTAATAGCATCTGAGATCTGTTTGGAGCCTCTATTAGCATCACGTACCAATCCTTTGATGGGTTTTCTGTCTAATATCGGAATATTACTCTGGAGTATGTGCGCATCTTCCTGCTTATTAACTTCGTTTTTGGCAAAACATATAAGACGACCAAGAAAAGGCAAATATTCTCGGTTTTTCGGAACTTTTGGGATAATTACACTAATTCTTTTACTTGATGATTTATTCCTTTTTCATGAAGTAATTGCCCCTGGAATATTCATGATTTCTGAAACAATAGTTTATGGCGGGTATGGGCTAGTCATTTTAGCCAGCTTAATCAATTTCAGAAAGATTATTTTACAAAGTGAATGGGGACTTTTTGGTTTAGCATTTGTGTTTTTAGGTCTATCTATTGTAATAGATTCGCTACCTGTTCTTGATAATATGTCTACAGATTTAAACTATCTGATTGAAGATGGATTTAAGCTATTAGGTATTGTCAGTTGGTTTGGTTACTTTATGATATTTTCGTATCAAGTTTTGAAACCTGAATTAATTTTGAAGAAAGGCTAGTTGTATTTTTTTTCTGCGAGGACGACAGTGAAGATTATAAAACAGGTTGTAAGGCCACCAG
>JASJDB010000158.1 GCA_030065315.1 Xenococcaceae cyanobacterium MO_167.B52
TTCCGTGAGATGTAATTTCTAGTACTCGGATCAGGGTGGTTCGGTAGTTAATTTCCCCATCAAAAAACGGCAACTTTGTTGTCGTCTTTCCGCGTTCAGTATTAATGACTTCAAAATCTTCTTCGTTTTGGGGATTGAGGAAAAATTCGATAACTTCCATGATTAAACATACTCAACACTTTTAAACTTTAAAATCCAGCTCCAGGTTCATTGGTAGTATTCTTAAGTTGCAGTTCGGTTGCAGCTTTTATAATTTCTTCTTTTTTTTCTGGATGATTTCTTAAATAGAGTGCGAGAAGCTTTTGTTTATCGAGCAAAGGAGATAGGGTTACTTTTACTTTCTGAATATTATCTTCGCTAACTTTATCAGCTGCTTCACCACTTATAATAGACATTAAGTTAAATCCTATTTTCCCTCCATTTTCCCGTTGCACTGTTACTTGGAGTTCCAACTCTATTGAATCTACGTTAAGAAGAGGAATATCTTCTGAATCAGCAGGTGGTTTAAGCAAGTCTTGCTTAACTTGCTCAATTAACTCTGCAAGACCAATAGGATTATTTTGATTGTCAGCCATTACTGGAAAATTTTGTGCTTTTCCCCATCAGCTTAATTGATATGGAGAAAGCTTTAAACAATTGTCAATAAAACTTTCTATTTTCTCCGATAGGCTAGTTGCTATTCCTTTAACTCAAACCATTGCCAACTATCCCCTATTCTTACCGTAAGTATCTCACGAGGGGGAATTCCCAATTCTTCAAGCTTAATATTACCTGGAACTTCGACTAGCTCAAGAGTTGTCCTAGGTCTTAAAGGTTTTTGACACTGAGGACATGATTCTACCGCAGGAAGACCCCAACGAGTTTCCTGAAAACCACAATGGTAACATTCAACTGACTGCTGTACTGGTTCCCAAGCCAGAGGCTCTGATGATTTAGGTAGAGCATCACGTAATTTTTGTATTGTGTCCTGAAAGCCAACATCAATTTTGATTGCATTATATATTGATGTATGAAGGGGACATTCTGGATCTCTTATCTGTGGGATGACGACTGTAGTTCCTCTCGAACTATCAATACTCAAAGTTCCTATAGGATAAGGCATATCCATGAGAAAACGGATAGCAATCATTCCCATCCACGTTCCTACCAAAGCAGATGATGGAACTGCTGCTCCCAGAGGATTTTCTGGTCTGGTGTCGAGACAACTCCAAGGTACATCAGCTATACTCCGATCTTCTGGACTAAGGCTACATCCATAGCATGGTCCATCTGCATCTAAATAGGGTCTTACTTCTCCTCCCCAAGCATGAGTTCCTCCATCAACATACAGAGCTTTAACCAACTGGCAACGACCAGTAAGTTGCAAACGAGCCGAACGACTATCCAAACAGCTAAGTATTAGGGAAGCATCTCGTAGTTCTCCCAATCCTACCCCATGAATCAGAAGTTGCGATCGCACATCTACCCGAACACTAGGATTTAACTGCCTTAAAGCATCCGCAGCAGCCTCCACCTTAAAACGACCTAGATCGGAGTGACGAAATAATATAGTTCTGCTCAAATTAGATTCTTCTACTCTATCTGGGTCACAAAGAATAAAATTTTCTATTCCTGACATAGCAAGAATTCTTGCCACTTCATTCCCCAAAGCTCCCAATCCAAAGATAATTACTTTTGCATCTGATAAACTTTTCTGTTTCCAACCTGGAATTAATTCATGTCGAGAATAGCGATTACTCATCAAGTTTTCTTGAGGTGACAGGACAATAACTTTGACTATTTGCACCTGGATTCCATGCCTCAAAGCAATTAAGATCGTGGATGAGGTCGCGATGGACAGCTATTTTGCACAAAGGTTGATGAGGACTACAAGGACAAATCACCACTCGATCATTTTGCCTGAGGGTATGACTGCAAACAGCACAAGTATGACGTTGAAAACCTTTCAATGGTGCTGCTAAAAGTTCATGCCCTTCATCGAGTCGTACAATCGGCAGATCTTTAGGAGGAGGCCACGCTCGATCCAAACCCGAAAAAAAAGCTGAGGTTTCTTGGGAAAAGTCCAACTTATGAGAATTATTCTCAGAACAATTTAGTAAAACACTATTGTGACGAACTATTCCATTTTTATCAATGTAAACTTCATCACCCAACCGAAATGTATGGGAACAAACTGGACATTTCTGGTGTAACCAATAAGAACTCAAAGTAGTTGTCCCTTGACCTTCTTTTTGAATTGCCGCATTATTAACTGGATCTATCGCGATCGCAGCACCTTGATTAAAAGCTTCATGCAAGCTAAGTTGGACTTTGTCTTTTTGGTTCATAGCAACATTGAGCTAAAAGCAACCCCTACTACTAAATAGTAGATTAAATCGATTGATAGAAGCTTAACCACAAAGCATTCTTTCTATTTCTTCGGGACCTAATTGAGCCAATAGTTCTTCTACCAAGTGAGCATACATACTATCTCCTAATATCTCAACTCCATCATCCGTCATATCAATTCGCAGACGAATCTTTTTTTGTTCAGTACACTCCAGATAATCTTCTTCCTTAATCAAATCTGGTAAATGTGATACAAAGTGTGTTTTAGGAATTACAGGAGAATTTGAGTTATCTATCATAATAATAATCTCCAACATCTTGGTACTTTTTTACAGATTAGCAAAACAAAACGAGAACCCATGTGTTTTTCTTCTTAGTCAGGGACCCCCCCTTTTTTTGGAATAGCGTAATGTCTTTAAATTAAGGCTATTTCTGGTCTTTGGTAAAAAAGATATAGTTGAATTTTTTACGCTCTTCTATCGAGTGATAAAATGTTGCTTAAAAATCTAGACAAAGAATTTGTCATTTATGATAAATCCGACAAAGAATTTGTCAGCGTAACTATTAACTATTATGAGGTTAACCTACAAAAAAAAGCTTCTAAATCTATATTCAGCAACTATTTTCGGTCTTTTAGTATGATGACAAATAACTTGTCAAGACGACACTTAATATGGCAATCGACAGATAAATTTTGAATTCTTCAATAGCGACAGATAAACGTACCATCAACCGAAACGTTTGACGTTTAACTCCAGTAGGTCGCTTAAATTCTCTTGACGAAAGTTTAATAGCTTGCCAATATTTCATGCTTAATTAAGTAAAAGGGCAAGCACCTTACTATACCATAAAAAACTTTTGCAAGATTTTTATTGGAAGAACTGTTTTATGCAAGAGATGTATTGTGTCTTGTGTTTACTGACAACATTATTATTTCAATAATCTATGGGTTAACAGAAATATAACTCCCCATCCCAACAAAGCCATCACAGGAATAGCCCAAGCAAGAATAACCGAATTAAAAGCAAACTTTCTGGCAGCTTCAGATTGAACCAACATCTGTTTTTGTTTCTTCAATAGAACAGCAGTCGAATTAACCAACCCCGTCGAGATAGTTTTTAAATTCTGATGCTCCGTTGCCAAATTCTCAAGCATTTCAACTAACTTCCACTCCAAATCATCTTGTTTGTTCTTGATACTAGACAATTGATTCTCTAGCTGCTGAATCATCTGATTAGAACTCTTGATAACTTGAGTTTGATAAATCTGAGCCGACTTTTCTAACTCAGTTTTTGCTTGCAATATCTTCTCCCCAGAAGCACCCAATATCTCAACAGCAGCCAAATTCTGAGCTACACAGAAATAGAAATCAAACAACTCATTATCTGTAAAATACTGATTATCACAGAGCCATTGATATACTCGCTGGCGAATCTTTATCTCTTCTTTTTTTAGTCGCTCATCTATCAATTCCCTCAATTCATCCTGTTGTTGAGATAAAGCTGGCTTTTTCAAATAACTCACTAACTTGTCCTCAGACTTTCAACATTAAAACCAGCAGAATCGAGAACAGCATATACCCTTCGTAAATATCCCCTCAATCCAGCCAATTGAGCCGTACTAAACTCAGAATATCTTCTAGCTTCAGTAAAACTGAGAGCATTTTTATACACAGTAGTGGCAGTATCAAATCTCAATTTAGGCAAGTCAATTACCTTCAAGTTATATTCACTTATCAACTCAGGAGTAATAAACAAATCAAAGCTTTCCCACTCATCACATCGCCCTAAATTCTTAACTAAAATATGTTTCGCATTATCTTCCAGAAACTCCAAAGTTCTTAAAAACCCCTCATAACATTCAGTAGAATCATCAAGCACATACCAATTCTGAATCTCCACATCCAAATCCTGAGATGCCTCCAAAATATCGCTACTCCTCAACCAATGATTAAAAGCCTCTTCCACGTTTCCAGGCAAATCTACCAACACCAATTTCTCCAAAGCCAAATCTAAAATTCTATCGGGAATTTTGAGATTTTTATCCAATTCACTAAAGCGAGTCGGTAAAGCAAAATCAGGATAAGCTTTCAAAAAACTCTCCTGCCTGTCTGCATCCACAGCATAAAAATCTAATCCCGATTCCAAGCAGTAAGCAGCCTTCAATTTAGAGAGTAAAGTTTTACCAACACCGCCCTTTTTACAATTGGAAAGTTGGATACCTGGACGAGTCGGAATTATTTCAGATATTGATTCTGTCTTTTCTATTTTGACATTGACCATGATGATTTATTTCTGAGCAAATAATTTATCTACAGCTGACTGTTTTAAAGATGAAGAGCGATTACTTTGATCTTTAGTCTTAGTTTCAATCTGACCAATCTTTTCTTGTTTCAATGGTTGCTCTGGCGGTAAAACCGAATCAACAGTTTCCGTAATCTCTCCCGCTTCCTTCTCTAACTGACGACGATACTCAGTATGATATTGCTTGAGAGTCGCAGCACTAATCTTGACTCCAGCTTCTGAAATCGACTCAGCCAAATCATCATATTCACAGCCTCTAGCTAGTGCTGCTTCAATTCTCAAATGAAGTTTGACAACTAACTTCCTTAAATATCCTGGCTGAGATGACTTATTCTTCGTCTTATCAATCTTTTTCGCAATTGCCTTTTCCAAAGGACTTAGTTCCGACTGATTCATTTCTCGTTTGATGCAATTATTCTTTTGTTATTGTGCCAAATTTTTTATCAATTATGAAATTTATTTTATGAAAAAGATTCACCTTCTGTGAGAAAAATCTTGGAAGAGATAATAATTCATATACTCATTTAATTACCACACCTAATGCACCCTTAGTGCTAGCAAAATAAATAAATGTAAAAATACAAATAAATAGTGAATAGATAAGTTGGGGTATTTTTAGACATTGATATTAAGAAATATTAAATTACTTTTTTGTGATGGTAATTAATCATCATAAATGTCACCATAAAACAGTAAATTAAATCTAAAAATAATAAGTGAGCTAATGCAATTATGGTTTGCTCAATTGGTAAACTATACGCCAAAGTTAATGACTATGCTCAGGATAATTACTACACCAAAAATCAAGGATTAGAAAATAGTCAATGGTATGGTCAAGGAGCAGAAATATTAGGACTAAAAGGTCAAGTTTCTACTGAAGATTACAACCGAGCCTATCAAGGAATTGACAGTCAAGGAAATCCACTACGTCAAAGACAATCAGGAAAAAAATTTAATCCAGGTAGAGATATAACTTTATCTGCTCCCAAATCAGTTTCTCTATTAGGCTTAGTCAAAGAAGATAACAAAGTAATTGAAGCTCACCAACAAGCAGTTAAGAAGACTCTGGAATATGTAGAGCAAAACTGCATCTTTACTAGAACAGGAAAAGGAGGGGTTAATCGTCAACAAACGAATAATGCTCTAATTGCCATTTTCCAACATGATGATAATCGCAATCAAGACCCCCAACTTCATAGCCATTGTGTAATTTTCAATCAGACACAAGGAGAAGATGGTAAATGGCGTGCGATGGATAATCGGGAACTATACCAACAAAAAATGACTATTGGTATGGTCTATCATCATGAATTAGGAAGAGAACTAAAACAGTTAGGATACGAATTAACCTGGAATAAAGATGGCACCTTTGAAGTTTGGGGTTATACTCCAGAACAAATCAAAGCATTTAGCACCAGAAGACAAGAGATAGAAAATGCTGTAGGGAAAGAGGCTAGTGCAGCTAAAAAAGCTCAAGCTTGTACCAATACCCGTAGAAATAAAGTATATAAAGCTGCGGAGGAAAGAGAGGAGATAAAAGAACAATGGCGACAAAGAGCTAAATCCTCAGGTATCAATCATCCCCAACCGAAATATCTCAGTAAACAACAACTTCCCAGCTTAAAGAATCAGCATGAATTAATCAAAGAAGCAATTGCTGTAACTGGCGAACGTCAAGTAGCTTTTCCCAAACATCTATTACTCAAAGAAGTATTAATACAATCTCAAGGCAATTTTGATTTAAAGGAATTACAACAGGGGATAAATCAAAATCAGACTTTAGTGAAAACCAATGATGGACGCTTAACAACTTTAGCAGCCATTAAAAGGGAAAAGCAGATTATCAATCTAGCTCAAAGTGAAATAAATACCCATCCTCCTCTTGCTGAAAGTTTAATTGCTCAAAAGCAAGCTAAAGAGTTGGGACTAAACAAAGCTCAAACAGAAGCATTGATTAATTTTGTCACCAATAAAAATGGAGTAATACTCTGTCAAGGAGATGCAGGAGTAGGAAAAACCTATACAGTCAAAGCACTAAAGCAAACCATCTCCAATAATATTTCCATGAGAGGTTTAGCTCCTTCTGCTGCTGCTGCCACTGAATTAAAACAAGGAACAGATATTTCCTGTCAAACCTTAGATAGCTATTTAACTACTCCCCTAAAATCTCTACCTGAAAAAGAATTAATAGTTGTAGATGAAGCAGGGATGATTAGCAGTAGCCAAATGCAGACTTTACTAGAAAGAACCAAACAAACTAACTCTCGCTTATTGCTGATTGGCGATACTAAACAGCTTGCTGCGGTTCAAGCTGGCTCTCCTTTCAAATTACTTCAAGAACGAACGAAAATACCTACAGTCAGAATTGATGAAAATGTCAGACAACAGAATATCAATCTCAAAGAAGTCGTTGATTTATTAGCATCGGGAAAAATCGAACAGGGATATCAACAACTTCAAGCCAATGGCAGCATTAAACAGATGCCTATTGATAGTTTGAGAAATGATGAAGTAGTTCAAGACTATTTGCAGCGAGATGAGAAGACACAAGCACAAACATTAGTTTTAGCTGGAACTAATACAGAAAAAGAAGCCATAACTACTCAGATACGCAGAGGCTTAATTGAGTCAGGAAAACTAGGGGAAAATTCTCAACAAATTCAGATATTAAAACCCAAAGACTTAAATCAATTTAGTCTCACTCAAGCCAGTAGTTATGAAGTAGGAGATGTAATTAAATTCCGCAGAAACTCCACCAAGTTTACCAAAGAACTCTACTATCGAGTTGATGAAGTTGACTTTAGAACAGGTATATTAAAACTCAGAGACCGTTATGGAACTATTCAAAGTCTACAACTAAATCGCTACAAAGACAGAGAGGTATTTCAATCCCAAACTCGTGAACTGCGTTCTGGCGAACAGATGAAGTTCACTCGCAACCAATATGAGGATAAGCAGAAACAAATTAATGGACAAAGATTTAAGATATTAGGCTTTAAAGATAATGGACAAATAGTAATTCAAACTAAAGGAAAAGCTCAAACACTCACTTCAGAATCACTACTCTATTCTGATTATCGCTACGTAGATACGGTTCACAGTAGTCAAGGTAAAACAGCAAACTACTGTATCTATGCTGCTGGTTCTGGTAACTCCCTAACAGTAGGAAAAGAGAGTTTCTATGTAGCTGCTTCTAGAGCTAGACAAGAATTTACTGTTTACACAGCCAACTCTAAAGCTTTGGGTGTTTCCATACAGCAGTCGAGAACTAAAGAAAATGCTCTTCCTTTAGTAAATCAACAGCAACTTACTCCACAAACATCCAGCCTTTCCAGAAGTTCTGAATTTAAACTACTGGTTGCTGCTAAATATCTAATTGAGCATCAAGGAAAATTCAATCCTCAAAATCCCCAAGAAAAAATCTACCAGTCTTTAGATGGTACAGAAATCAGGCGGGATAAAAGTTATCTCACCATTACTCAGCAAGGAAAGGAATTGAAATTCAATCGAGACAACACTGCAATTACTAATACTTTTTCTCCCACACAAATCAACCATCAAATTAAAGCCAGAACCAACGAGATGCAACAGCATCTCAAACTGACACAAACTAAAGCTCACACTTGGTCAATTAGCCGATGAAGAATCAAAAAACTCAAACCAATAATTCTCCCCTCGGAACAATTTTATTACTCGCAGGACTTTTCTTACTTCTATGGGGTATGAACAATTCCCAAGTTGCTCTAATGCTGATGGAAAATCCCAGATTAATCTTGCCCTATTTAGTAGATAAATTTGGACTTCTCAAACTTATTATTGCCACAGCAGGAATAGTCTTCTTATTGTGGTTGATACTCATCAGTTCTAACAGTAATAATGCTCATATTCTAAGAGGCGCAACAGTAATACCCCACAGGAAGCTAAGAGCTACATTAAAAAGACAACCAAAGCTAAAAAACCAGCCTCAACTGCAACTAGCAGGAATGCCAATTCCCGCCCAGTACGAAAATAGAGCATTCTTTGTAGTTGGTTCTCCTGGAAGTGGTAAAACTCAAGCTATTAGTCAGATGGTAGCTATTCTTAAGCAGCGAACTGATTTTCGTGGCATAGTATTTGACCGAGGTGGGGAAATGTTAGGCAAATTCTATGACCCCAAAAAAGATTTAATTTTCAATCCCTTTGATGCTCGTAGTTGTCATTGGACACATTATCATGAGCCAGCTACACCCGAAACCATGGCAGCAGGTCTCATCCCACTACAATCTAATCGAGAGCCTTTTTTCTCTCTCGCTGGAAGAGCTATCCTTGCCGAGTTATTCCGTCAAACTAAAAGCAATCAAGAGTTATTGGAGTTACTGCAAAGTGATATAGCAACATTAAGCTCATTTCTTTCAGGAACTTTAGCTGCGAGATATCTGGAAGAAGAGAAAGTCTCAACTTCTATATTGTCTAATGTAGTCAACTACTGTGAGTTTTACTCATCTCTGATTCAACCTCAAAATAAAGCACTGAGTTTTTATGATTGGGGTGCTAGTGATAGTTCGCGATGGATTTTTATTACTTTAAGAGAAAATGATACGGAGTTATTAAAACCTCTGTATAGTCTGGTTTTTGAGTTGATGCTTAAAGGCTTACTTTCTAATGAAAAAAGAAACCGAAAAACTGCTGTTGTGATTGATGAGTTGGGTGCGTTAAATCAATTGCCTAGTTTACATCGCTTACTTAGTGAAAGTCGGAAGTTCTTAGGTTGTCCGATTTTGGGTACTCAAACAGAAGCTCAGATTACTAAAATTTATGGTCGCGAAGATACTAGAATCATCTTACAGGGAATGAAAACTAAGTTGATTTTAAATTGTGCTGACCCTCAAACGGCAGAGATGATGGCGAAGATTATCGGTAAACAAGAATCAGTTTATTTAGCGAGTAATCGCAGTCGCAGTCATCATAAGGGTGGACAAAATAGAACTCTTAGTGAGAATGAACAGTTACGAGAAAGCTATGCTGTTCTTCCTGCTGAATTGCAAGATTTACCCGATTTGAAGGGGTATTTTAAGATTGCTGGTTTGCCTGCTGCTGCGGTTAAAGTAAAGATTAAAAAGTTTCCTGCTTTAACTAAACGTTTTGTTCCTAATAATAAGGTTAATCAAAGTGGAGAAACAGACAGTATTCAACAACAGTGGCAAAAATTTAAGACACCAAATATGGATTCAATATAAATATTATGTTTAAACAAAACTTTCTATTGATTTCTCACATAGATTTGTCATGTAAACTTTCAAAAAACTTATGTCATTTTAAAAGGTGAGCTTTCTAATTTCTTCAGTAAAACCTTGACATTTTCATAAGTGTCCTTACTCAAACTAGAGTTAATAATCTTCCACTGATCTCCATCACGTTTAACTCTCATCAACTCTACATTGATTTCTGAATTAGTTTCCGAATTAGTTTCCCAGCTAGTTTGAAGAATAATTTCTTGTTCTACTCTTTCTAAGATATAGGTTTCATCAACAAATTTATTATTCTTCTTAAGATCAAGAATCTTCACAATCATCGGTGCCACAAGCGCAACTCGTTGCTTCTGATTTTTTTCCTCGAATCGTACCATTTGTCTCAAGATATCTATATCCTCAGGCTTGAGATAACTTTGAATAATGCCATTATTTATTTCTAAAATTATTCGACCATATTCTTCCTTAATCGATAACAAACGATGACTTTTAAACCCAGGATAAACTCTAATAAATAGACAGTTATCATGTTTCCTTACTTTAAAGTATGGTATTTGCTGAGTATTTTCTTCATTATATTCAAAGTTATTGTAAATACGAAATCCATGAGTATAACTGTATTCTCCATATTTATTAATAAGGATATTAGCCAAATTTACTGCTTCCTCTTCCATCTGGCACAACTGTATAAATTTTTTAGTAACAGAAGGATTGTGACGATGTAAATATATCATTTGTGCTAAGGATAAGTCATCGATAGGAAGACCTTCTTTTTTTTCTGGTGAGATATACACATTTTTTAGTTTTACTTCACTCAGATTAGTTCCTAAAAAAGCAACTCCATAAACAGAACATTCAGTAATAGTTGCTTTTTCTAGAGAAGCTTTATTAAAGTTAGCTTCTCTTAAGTCTAAATTGTGTAACTTAGTATTAGTTAAGTTGGCTTTTTTGAAAATAGCTTTTTGAAAATCAACTTGTGATAAATCAGCTTCTTGAAGATTGGCTTCTTCTAAATTAACTTCCGTAAAATTTGAAAATCTTATCGAAGCTTCTTGAAGATTAGCTTTCTGAAGATTAGCTCGCTTAAATTGCGAACTCTGAATAACAATACTTTTTAAGTTGGTGTTTCTTAGATCGGCTTCCTCAAAATTACTTTCTCTAAAGTTAGCTTTTTCTAAATTTGCTCCAACTAGACTAGCATACTTAAAAGAAACAATAGTACCAGTAACACTAGCTAAATTAGCATAATCTAAATTATATTCACTTAAGTCTCTTAGTTCCTTCGGAAATAATTTAATTCCAGACAATTGAGGAATAACATCAGGATTTTTTTCTCTCCATCTATTCCAAGTTACTGCTCCTTTTTTGAGCATAGCTAAATGCCGTTTATTGTGAGTCAGAGTTTTATTTTCTATTTCCAGACTGTCAAAGTCAACTAATGATGGTTCTTCAATAAGTTGCAAAAGTTCTTCAAAAGAGAGATCGAGCAGAGAAGCTATTTTGGGAAAGTGAACTTTATCTGGAATTTGTTCTCCTTTCTCCCAACGTGCCACCGTAGACTGAGTTACTGAAGGCTGAAAGATTTTCCCAAAAGAAGCTTGGGTAAGATTGTTTGTCTTTCTAATCTTTTTAATCAGTTCTG
>JASJDB010000159.1 GCA_030065315.1 Xenococcaceae cyanobacterium MO_167.B52
TAGATACAACACTTTAAATTTGTGGGAATTTAGAATGCAGAATGCAGAATTCAGAAAGGTTTAAGCTAATTCTACGCTTTAAACCAAAAGTATACTTTGGTAAGCGGATTTAGTATTACTAGTCTGCCAAGTTTGACATGATAGGTTGAGGCAAGATAGGGAAGTTGGGGAAGATAGGGGAGTTGGGGGAGGATTTTCACCGAAACTTATTCCTCAAAACAAAGTTGGTGGAGTATTACTGCACTCTAACAAGGGGAAAACTAGCGAACGTACAGTAAGAAGTAAGTGCTTCAACAAAATTATTTATACACTTTAGTAATATATAAAAATCTCTGTAATTCTTTTCTGTTAACTGTTCCGATGCCCTAAAGGATTCCCGATGGTTATCCGCAGGTGTTATCCGCAGGTGTACCCTTTAGGGATCCTTTAGGACTCGAAGCGAATCCTTATCCGAAGGTGTATACTTTAGGATTAGGGCTGTTCCCAGTTCCCTTTCTCAACTATGTAATTTATTTTGTGCGACTACTTATGTCAATGATGGTCGAGAATGTCCTTAATTAAGGCTTCTTCTAGCCAAATTTTGACCACAACTGCCAAAGGAAGTGCCAAAATTAAACCCAGAAAGCCGAAAAAAGTGGCAAAAAAAATCTGGGCAATCAGGGTAGCACCTGGTAACAAGTTCACCTGCTTTTTCATTACCAGAGGACTAAACCAGTAACTTTCCAGATTTTGGACAATCAAATACAAAAGTAATACTGCGATCGCATTTCCTGGGGAGTTGAGTAAAGCAACTGCGATAGGAAATAAAGCACTGAGAATGGGACCAATATTGGGAATAAAATTAAAAACCCCAGCTAGGATGGCATGAGCCAAAACAAAAGGGATTTTCATCACCAACAGCCCTAATCCACAAAATATAGCAACAAAAAGAGAATTAATTGAAACTCCTTTGAGCCAAGCCAGCAGACCAATCTCACTTTGACTCAGAATCTTCTCCGCTCTTCCACGATAAGAAGCCGGGAGCAACCGCAACAATAAATTGCGATAGGCTAAGGGTTCCCCCAAAAACATCAGTGTTAGTACTAAAACCAGTAATAATTGCAACACAATAGCACTGGAATTGGAAAAGAAGGTCAAAAAGTTGCTGAATACTTGGGGAGCTAGAGACCTTAGTTGTTGATAAATTTCATCAAGGTCCAGTAGTAATTCTAAATCAAAGTCAGGAAACCAAGAAGGGGGATTTTTGATAAAGTTGTTAACCGAAAATACTAGTTGTTCAAAGCCAACAGGGATTAATTTAATTAGTTCCTCTAATTGATCGATAAAGGGGGGAATGATAAAGATAACCAAGAGTCCAAAAACTACAATTACCCCAATTAAAGTGATCAGGATACTTTTTCCCCGACCTAAATTAAATTTCTTTACCAGCAATCGCACTATACTATTAATAGCCGTCGCCAGAACAACTGCCATAAACACTAGCAACAAAATCTGTCGAAACTGCCACAGAATGATCAGGGAAATAATTAGACTAACCAGTCCCAGCCAGTCATTAAACTTCACAACATAGTCTCCTAACGGTCATAGAACAGTAATCATAACTTAGTAAGATTGAACATGATTTATACTAAATCCTGTTTAGATACAACACTTTAAATTTGTGGGAATTTAGAATGTAGAATTTAGCCCTAAAGGCACTAAAGTATTCCCTTCGGTCATTCCCTATCGGTCAATTCAGAAAGGTTTAAGCTAATTCTACGGTTTAGACTAAAAGTATACTTTAGTAAACGGATTTAGTATTACATGGACATGGGGGAATCAATATATGCCCTAGGCTGGTCTATCTCATAAGTAACGCCATACTCAGTTAGTTTTTGGGCAATTTTTTCACTGGCAATATTCAACAGTTGACGACGTAGTTCCATTGATACCTCATTACCAGAACCTAGAATAAATAAGCTAACTTGTCCTCTAGTAGCTTTCTCCCCATTGCCATTAAACTTATTAAAGTTAACTGAAGTACTGCGAGGATCGATCCCCCAAATATCTTTACTACCAGAAACAATTACTTGACGAATTAGAGATTGTTCTTCAAGACTAATTCCCTGAGGAAATTTAATATCTAAAATCGCCATAATTTTGCCAGCATTAGTAAAATTTTCCACATTTTCCTTAGCTAGTGAGTTATTGGGAACACTAACTAATGTTCCTTTTCCTGAAGTGCGAATCTTGGTCAAACGCAAGCCAATAGACTCTACACGACCAAAAGTCCCGTCTGGGAGCTTAATATAATCATCCAGGGCAAAGGGACTGTCAAAAAACAGCACAAATCCACCAATAATTTGCTCTAAAATTGTTTGAGCAGCAAAAGCAATCGCTACTCCCCCAATACCAATACTAGCCAGCAAACCAAATATATCAATCTCATGAGTTTCGGCAAAGATGGTAATGATGACAAAGAAAATAGCTAAGTTAACCAGAACCTTTGTAATTAGGAAGAAATCTGCATCGATCTTACGACCCTTCTCAATAGTTCGTTCTACATACAACTGAAAAAAACGGTTAACTAATTGAGAAGCCAGATAACAAAGTACGATCGCAATAGAAAAGCCCAGAATAACTTCTAAAAAAGAGACTTTATTTTTGGGCAATACCAACAACAGAAAAATATCTGCGATCGCCATACCAAAAATTGTCTGAATTAGAGATAAAGAAGGCTCGACTATTTGTTTATATGCGATCGCTATTGGTGAGGAAGCGAACCGTTCCAGCAGAAATTGACTTAATTTAGGCAGGGCAAGAAAACTTAGAAAAGCCAGGCTGCCAAGCAATACTATAAAGCCACCAATCTGGAGTAAAGAGGACACCCCCACGATCAACAAAGTTGGCAAAAAATTCAAGCTAGTCATGGATTATGGATTATTATTACTTATGGCTCAGGTTGAAGTTGCCAAACCTTAATCACTTTGTCTTCTGCTCCACTAAAAAGATATTTGCCATCAGGACTAAAGGCAACGGCTCGCACCCAACCCTTATGACCTTGTAGAGTTGCTACTTTTTGACCACTTGTGATGTCGAATATCATCACCGTTCCTTCCTTATTAGCCGTTGCTACATAGCTACCATCAGGGGAAATAGCCAGGGCATTAATTTCTAAATTGGGACCTTTGAGGTTATGTAATTCTAACCCATCATTAAGATCCCAGACTTTGATATAGTTGCGAACAGCAGCAACTAGTTTGCCATCAGCACTAACAGCTAAATCATTGATATAGCCAGGTTGAGGCGGGGAAGTCTGGACTAATTCTAAGCTCTTAGCATTCCAAAATTGGATGATTCGCTCATTGCCAATTGACCCTGTAATGAATAACTTGCCATCTGGAGCAAAGTCAACACATCTAACTGCTCCAATATCTTCAGTTAATGTGTCCGCAAGTTTACCTTGTTTAAAATCCCAAATCCGAATGTCTCTCGTGGCACCACTAACGCTCACTAATTTTTTTCCATCGGGACTAATGGCAATATCACTGATTTGCTGGGGATGACCTGGTAAGGTTTTGAGCCGTTCTCCTTTCTTGGTATCGAAGATGCCGATTCTGATATTTTCTGTGATGGCTAATGTCTTACCGTCTGGACTGACAGCAATACGAGAATTACCTTTAAGTACAACTAGTTGGCTGTATACAATTTCTTCTCTTCTTAGATTGACTCTACTTAGGGTATTGGCTCCAGTTCCTACGAATAAGTTTTTCCCATCAGGGCTTACGGCAATAGTTTGAATTATCCCAGCAAATCCTTTGATGTCCCTGACAGTTATTTCATCAGGGTAAATTTCTCCCAGATTTTGGGCAATCAGAGTTTGAGCAATACTTGGTGAAGTCAGAGATAAGAGAGAACCAGCGGTGATAAAAAGCCCCGAACTTGCTAGTAAAGTTAAGAGATAATTTTTGACAGTACGATTACTTTTAATAAGTTTCATGATTGAAATCCCAGCTTTTGACCATTGTTTGAATTCAACATTCAAAAATTTTAGTTTTAACTGAAGGATAGTTTAGATTAGAGAACTGCTATAAGGTCTGCAACGGAGAAGAAGGTTGTTGTGGATTACTTAAGTTGCTTGGCTGATTGCCTTGACAAGCATTGAGAACTACTTCCATGTAAGGCAAAAAATCTCTAAACCATGTCTCCCAAATCTTTTCACCTTGACCACTCTGGGCAATCCAGGAATTGATAGTATCATGCCAAGAGGAGTTTTTCTTACCGCCAGGCAAAATCATACCATAAGTTGCACAAAGAGGGCGATCATTGATTAAGGGAGTTACTAAGGTATATTTTTGGGGATTGATTTCTAAAGCTGATGCAGTTCCCATCAATAGAATACCGTCACTAGCAAATCCATCGATTTCCCGAAGTTGAACCGCACTTATGCCCTGGCTCCTGCGTTGGAAAGTGTCATTAATTTGTTCTGTCGGATAGACACTTTGGATTTCCTGAGCATTCGTTGTCCCCTCAATTATACCGATGGTTCCATTCTTAAGCATTTCTTCCGTTGCCCCAACCTTGACAAATACCTGAGTTGCTGTGACAAAAAAAGGTTGAGAAAACTTGATTTCGTAATCCTTTTCCCTTTGAGCTGTTATGGTATTGGGTCCACATTCAACATGCACCTTACCGTCTTGGACTAGGCTCCATCGATTCTGAGTAGTGGATTTGACTAGATCGACCCTAATCGGTCTATTGAATTTTTGACTCAGGTTTTCCGCCAAAGAATTTGCAAAATCTGCACAATAGCCAATTTTTTCATTGCTAAATCCGAACAGAGGGGAATCTTCTCTAATCCCAACTTTTAAGACACCAGTTCTCTTGATTTCTTTCTCAATTCTGGCTTGGCTTACTTGTGGCAAAAGAACTGAAATAGCAATTCCCCAGGAAATAATTGCAAACTTGAGCCTTCTATTCATTTTTTCCCAAATTTATTTTATTTAAGGGTTAATCCTATCGTTAGTAGTAAAAATTGTCAAAAACTAAATTATTGTCTGTTTCCAATTAGCAAAATTCAATTCAATAAACAAAAATCATAGTCTTGGCTATATCTCAATTAAAATTAGAATAAAATTAGAATCTCTGTATTGCTTCATTGCACTAAAAGAGATAATTTTTGTACAAATAGCTCCTAAAATAGGATTACTATCAGTTTTCTAGTCTTACAATTCGGATGGTACATTAGTTAGAGAACATTTAGAAAGTCCCTTGCATATGGCTCCATTGGCTTCAACTGAGTTTATAGTTGACCAAAATGATCGGACTGGTGGCTCAGGTGCTAACTTGCTCGTGGAGTGGATTGCAGAAACAAAAGTCTATGAACCTATTGTAGAAGCTGTCATGGTTAGCACTACTTCCCAACAAAGTATATCTTTTGTCAGTATCGGTAGGGTAATCGAGAGTAAATCCGCCCCTTTGACTATTCCCCAGCAGTAGAATTGGGGGGGGTCCCCAGCCGAGACTCCTCTGAGTTGGAAAGAGCCAATTCAGCCTCACTCATGATTCCTCGCATTTGGTCAGCAGATTTCTTGATCACACTGGCAAGTGGCACCGCGATTAACAAACCCAATATACCTGCCAGTTTACCGCCAATCAACAGAACAACTATGAGCCACACCGGATTGAGTCCGGTCATTCCTCCAGTCAACCTTGGAGCCACCACATTATCATTAATCTGACCGACGATGATGGCAACAAGCAGAATTTTCACCCCCAATCCCAGATTTTGGAGAGCTAGCAGCAAACTCACCAAGATGATAGTAAAGGCGCTGGCATAGGGAATCAGGGTAGTCATGCCAATTCCACAGCCGAACAAAACGGCATAAGGTACGTTCAAAAGCAGAAAGACGATTGTCTGAGCAATACTCAAAATTACCGCCAATATTGCTTGACTGACAAAGTATTGGGTAAAAGTCTGCTGTATTGTTTGGCTTAGCTTTAGTCCCCACGGCGTGGGAAACCAGCTAAAGATTCCTATCCAAACACTCTCCCCTGTCAAAACTAAGAAAAGGGTTAACACAAGGATCAAGAGAATGTTGAAAATGCTGCTAATGGTTCCGAAGATAATGTTAAAAATCTGACTGCTGAGAGATTTAAGAGCCTCAGATAATTTTTGTGCTGCTTGGGTGAAGACTTTACCTAGATTGAAAGCCAATTCTTGATTAAGCTCTAAGGATAATTGTTGCTCGCTCGCCCATTGTTCTAGATTTTGCAGTTGTTGACTTCCTGACTCAATCCACTGGGGTAAGTTAGAGAGCAATTCGCTAAGTTGCTGTACTAACAGGGGAATAATAATCAACCCCAAGGTTGCCAGAATCAACAGGGCTAAGAGAAACACCAATGCAACTGCCCAGCCTCTTTTGAACCCGATTTTCTGAAGCCAGCCTATGGGAAAGTCTAGCAAAAATGCAAACAGAGCAGCAGTAATCAAAATGCTAGTAAATGGCTCTAAAAAATTAAACAGCAACCACAATAGCCAGCCGTTAAGGAAGATGATGGGAAATAATAAGCTCCAAAATATCTCACGTGGGAGTTGACCGCTAGATTTCAACATGGTTACCGAAGAGCAAATCGGAGAAAACCGCTTTATTCATGAAGTTCATTGGGATTGGTACTTCAACAGGAGTATCTTAATATGAAATTATAGTTAAATATACAAAAATTCTGTGCAGGGCAAACGCACACAAATGAGAGCTTGTTCTTAATTCCCTCTCTAATTCAATGTAAAGAAATGTGTGCGATCGCCCTGAATCCTTATGAAATTATGTTGAAATCACAAAACTCTTCTCCAAAATTTTCCCAGAAGTTCCGCCAGCAAGTTGGAAAACAAACTACTCCCCTATTAGGGCAGTTTGAAGAGCTTGCTCTGAGCTTAGCTGGTAGAAGTCCAGAGGAAGTAATTTGGCAACCTCCAGAAAATTTACAGGAGTTGTTGGATCATTACTTAGATACTTTGTCAATAGTTTATCTCAAAAAATATTCAGTTTTTTCTCAATGTTTAATTCAAGTTCTGAATGAAGAAAATTACTTGCTCTATGGATTAATTGGACGAGCCATCATAGAACATACTGCTGTTCTGCGCTATCAAGAACAGTTAATACAGCTTCAATCCTTAAAATTTGGAGAAATACTGCGTTTAAAACCATAATGCCCCTCTTACTTCTGCCTCCTGCCTTGCCCCTAAGGAGTCGAGCGCTTATGTCTATTTTCTGCACCCAATTAGAAGCGATCGCCAATAGCAAAGTGGAACTGGCTACCACCGTCATCGTTCAAGGCAAACTCACCTCTAAAACGACCAATAGGGGTATCGGCATTTAAACCTAACCCATAACCCAAACCGTTACCAGGTTTGTTTCTCACCCCTGCGGGATTACCTCTAACCCCATCTGCTGTTCCCAGATCGTTACCGTAATCGACAAATAAATTGCCCCCTAGACCAATATCTTGCTTAAAGACTCGAAAACCAGCAATAGGAAAGCGATATTCAGCAGTTGCTTTAATAAAACTCCGACCTGTCCCCACTTCTCCGTTCTCAAAACCTCTAATTGTCTGAGTCCCCCCTAAGTTGAAAGCTTCATAAGAAGGAACGTCGCCGATAAAAGTTCCTGTCTGAAAATTTAGCACCAGGGTGCGTGGTCCTTTGCTAAATCCAAACAATCTTAAGGGAATGAATTGGCTAAACCCAGCAGCAAGGCGGTTATAGAGAATATTGGCATCTCCTACAGGAATGGATTGACTCATGCCAAATCGTAATCGCGAGCCACGAGAAGGACGATTAGGTTGATCTGTATTATCAAATAATAGAGCAGCATCAAGAGTCAACAGGGTATCTTGTCCGTCGTCGCTAAAAGTTAGGGGGTTTCCCTCTTCATCTTCAGTTTCAATACTGTTAGTAAAAGCACCATCCCGCACTGAAACAGTCTGATAGTTGATCCCAAATGCCCCACTAAACTTAGGAACTATGGGCAGGACATATTCCGCCCCTGTACCAAAGCGAATTACCCATGGCTCACTGCCATTAGGCAAGTTCACCTCTCGCTCACCGTTTTCAAAAGTAGGACTACGGGCATTTTGATTAAAGACATTAACCGCAAATGCCCCAGGAACCGATGGCAGTAAATTGCCATATGCCAAATTCGCACCAAATCGCTTGGGATCTGCCACTCCCTCGAAGAGAATACCCTGATTTTTATTTTTGCCAAAGTTCTGCCTTACAAAACCTTTTAAGCTAATAACCGACAATTGAGTCTCTAGTTGTGGAACATCTAAGATATCGCGAGTTGGTGACTTCAAAGCGTCAGGATAGCCAATGAGGGAACCAAAGCCAAAGGTCAAAGCTTTATCAGGGTCTCCTAATCTAAGTCTTAATTGTCCCCCAGCAGATTTGGTAAAAGGATCGACGTTTCTTCTATCTATTGATCCTGAAGATGAATTGTTTTGGGCAGTTAGCTCCCCTTCATCAGGATGGGAAAATAAATCTTTAGCTCTAGTAGAAACTGTTTCTGATATTAAAGACTCGATGCTAACCTCAGTTTCAGAATTTGAGGGCAGAGCCTCTGTTTGCCCAACAGGTTCTGCCACAGCAACAGTTGCCCACAACAGAGAAATTAAGGTAGTTTCCCAGCCCAAGTTGAGTAAACTCCCCAGAGTTCGACGCTGATCAGTGATTATTGACATTGAATTGAAATTCCCCACACCACAATAAATTTTTTATCAGGTATCAATGCACTTTATCTAAATTCACAGTTATGCTCAATTTAGAGTTTGTAAAAGTTTCTCCTCATCCTCAATATTAAGTGTTGTATGTAAAATTTTTCCTTGATACTCTTGAATTCCTGCCAATGCCTGCTCAAGATCGATTTTTTTTAGGAGAACTAAAATAGCCGAACTATTAGGTTGAATCATTTCCTCCAAATCGGAGCAAATTTTTTGATCTAGCCCAATCTTAGATAAGGCTTGTTGGTCAGAACTTTCAAACAAGGTAGAAATTATTGACCCCCAAAATTGACTCTTGTGTCCCTGAGTAGCAGATAAGATATCGTAGTAAGGTTTGACTCTCACCTTTCCCTGGGCATTTTTGGTGATAACCACAGCATCTTCCAAATCAGCCAAGTGCTGCTGTTCTTTTTTGATAATATCCAGCATAACTTCATCAGCTTTGTATTTTTCTTGGAAGCCGACGACTAGAAGTTGACTCATCACTTAATTCCAGAATTTTGCGAAGATTTTATTAGAGATGATACCTCATATACTAGATTAGGACTTCCCAATGTTGTGAAACGATAGATTGGGTTTTGAGGGAACAGTCCTAAACGATTACTTTGTAACCAAAGTTCAGGTTGGAAACTTATCCTCAAACCTAAGTTTGACCTAAACTTAAGAAAAAGTTTAATTTATTTTTTTTTGTTTTTATTTGTTGTATAGTTCCCCTATATGAACATTCCAGTCGGAATGAATTTTGTAACCTCGCGAACATACTTAACCAGTAAATATAGATTTTCATTGGCACATACAAACTTTAAGATTTATCAAAGGTTTCAACTATCTAATTAATTGAATTAAAACTAGAAAAGCAGATATTTTTAAATTAATTAGATCATTAATTTAAAGGTAAGATGCGTAATAGTATTTTTGAAATTTGAACTTTAACTTAAGCTGGAAGCCAGAGTTGGCTAACCGTAAAATTAGTTCATTTGCTTGCTAATAGTAAGAAAAAACAATAGATAAAAGGCAGGAATTTTTCATGGTTCAAGCACCAATTTCTCAAAATTTAGCTTCAGAACAGCCTCTAACTCCAGAAGAACTCCGCAAACTTCATGCTTACTGGCGTGCCTGTAACTATCTGGCTGTAGGGATGATCTATCTACGGGATAACCCTCTCCTGAAAGAACCTATCCAGCCCGAACAGATTAAGTACAGACTACTAGGACATTGGGGGGCTTCCCCTGCCTTGAGTTTTTCCTATATCCATCTCAATCGATTAATCAATAAATACGACCTCAACGCCATTTTCATGGCGGGACCAGGACATGGTGCACCAGGAGTGCTTGGTCCTGTCTATTTAGAAGGGACTTATTCGGAAGTGTATCCCGATAAGAGCGAAGATGAAGAGGGCATGCAAAAATTCTTCAAGCAGTTCTCCTTCCCTGGACATATTGGGAGCCATTGTACCCCCGAAACCCCTGGCTCGATTCATGAAGGGGGAGAATTAGGATACAGCGTTTCCCATGCCTATGGTGCTGTTTACGACAATCCTGACTTAATTGTGGCTTGTGTGGTAGGAGACGGCGAAGCCGAAACTGGTCCCCTAGCAACCGCCTGGCACTCTAACAAGTTTTTGAATCCCATTCGCGATGGGGCAGTATTACCGATTCTTAACCTCAATGGTTATAAAATTGCCAATCCTACTATTCTGGCTCGCATCAGTGGGGAAGAATTAGAAAATCTCTTCAAAGGCTATGGCTATACTCCTTATGTGGTTGAAGGGTCAGACCCAGAGCTGATGCACCAAAAAATGGCTGGGGTCATGGAAGAATGTATTCTTAAAATTAGAGAAATTCAACAAGAAGCCCGCAGCACTGGTGTGGCCAAACGACCCATGTGGCCCATGATTATCCTGCGTACTCCCAAAGGTTGGACAGGACCCAAAGAAGTAGATGGACACAAAGTAGAAGGGTTCTGGCGCGCTCACCAAGTTCCGATGGGGGGAATGCACTCTAACGCTCAACATCGGGAGATGCTGGAAGAGTGGATGAAGAGTTATAAGCCAGAAGAACTATTTGATGCCAATGGCAAATTGATCCCAGAACTGAAAGAATTAGCCCCCAAAGGCGAGCGCAGAATGAGTGCTAATCCGGTGGCTAATGGTGGTTTGCTGAGAAAAGACCTGATAATGCCTGATTTCCGAGACTACGGTGTAGAAATTCCCCAACCAGGCACAGTAGAAGTGGAAAATACCCGTATTATGGGGAACTTCTTGCGGGATGTGATGGCGAAGAACATGACCAATTTCCGCGTATTTGGTCCCGATGAAACCGCCTCCAATCGTCTCTCCCCCATTTACGAAGTGAGTCAGAAAGCCTGGATGGCAGACTATTTACCAGAAGATGAAGATGGTAGCTTACTATCTACTGATGGTCGAGTCATGGAAATGTTGAGCGAACATACCCTACAGGGATGGTTAGAAGGGTACTTGCTTTCAGGAAGACATGGCTTCTTCCATACCTACGAAGCTTTTGCTCACGTAGTAGATTCCATGTTTAACCAGCACGCTAAATGGTTAGATATTTGTAAGAATGAAGTACCCTGGCGGGCTCCTGTCTCTTCCCTGAATATTTTGCTCTCTTCTTTGGTATGGAGACAAGACCACAATGGCTTTTCTCACCAAGACCCTGGTTATGTGGATTTAGTTACCAATAAGAGTGCAGATGTGACCCGGATTTATTTCCCCCCAGATGCTAATTGTTTGCTTTCGGTAACGGATCATTGCTTGAAGAGTAAAGATTACGTCAATGTAATTATCTCTGATAAGCAGATGCACCTCCAGTATCT
>JASJDB010000160.1 GCA_030065315.1 Xenococcaceae cyanobacterium MO_167.B52
AGGGAACAGGGAACGGGGAAAAGCCCATTATTTCGTTCTCTTTCATGAAGAATTTCCAATAAAGCGAAATCTGTCGAACTCACGTTAACAAGAGATCCTCAACCTTGTTTTGCCTCCAAGAAAGCTAAAAAACAATACTATGATGCTATCTGGTTTAGTAGAATTCGAGAATTGAAATGTCGTGTCTGATTAGGTTTTATACTAAATCCTGTTTAGATACAACGCTTTAAATTTGTGGGAATTTAGAATTCAGAATTTAGCCCTAAAGGATTCCCTATCGGTCAATTCAGAAAGGTTTAAGCTAATTTTACGCTTTAAACTAAAAGTATACTTTGGTAAGCGGATTTAGTATTACTGAAATGTGTCAGGCAGTCAGGCTTTAAACTATCAAACTAAAAAGTTTTTACTGAAAGCTATCGATTCTTCCCTTCTGTTCGTCTTTGTTGACTGTAGAATATAATTGTGGTTTAAATATTTTTTGATAATTGAATTAAGCTTTAGCAACGATACCAAAGGTTTTATCAATTATCTCAAAGATTATCCAGAAAACTCAAGTTTTATTACTGCACTTGAGGCAGAATTAGGCATAAAACTTTAATTTTAGTATTTACTTTTCAAAATCTTCCAAAATTAGATAAGATGCTAGGTCGCTACTTTTATTTCATTTTGCTTTGCCTTTGCTTGTTTTCCCACGGTAGATAAACGACCATATTTATAATAAGCAGCACAAGCCCCTTCGGAAGATACCATACAAGTACCAATGGGATTTTCAGGAGTGCAAGCAGTACCAAATACTTTACATTGCCAAGGTTTTAATACTCCTTTAAGGATTTCGCCACATTGACAAGCAGCAGCATCAGCTACTTGACGGTTGGGAAGATTGAATTGGACTTCAGCATCAAATTGAGCGTAATTTTCGCGAATTTTTAGCCCAGATTTACTGATGTAGCCCAATCCGCGCCATTCAAACTCTTCTCTGACTGTAAATACCCGATTAATGGCATCTAAAGCTACTTTGTTTCCTTCTGTTTGAACGAGACGACTATATTGATTTTCTACTTCACAACGTCCGTCTGCTAACTGTTGCAATAACATAGCGATGGATTGGAGAATGTCGATAGGTTCAAATCCAGATACGACTAGAGGTTTATGATAAGTTTTTGAAATAACTTGATAGGGTTTTGTTCCGATAATAGTACTAACATGACCAGGACCGACAAAACCATCTAATTCCAGATCGGGATTGTTTAACAAAGCTTCTAATGCTGGAACCACCAAGACATGATTGGCAAATATAAAAAAGTTGTCGATTCCTTCTGCCTCAGCTTGTAAAATAGTCAAAGCCGTGCTGGGGGCTGTTGTCTCAAATCCAATACCAAAGAAAACTACTTTCCGATGAGGATTTTGTTTGGCAACGGACAAAGCATCTAGAGGGGAATAAACCATTCGCACGTCTGCACCTTCTGCCTTGGCTTGCAGGAGGCTTTTTTGCGAGCCTGGTACCCGCATAGTATCCCCAAAAGTGGTGAAAATAACTTCAGGCTCTTGGGCAAGGGCAATGGCATCGTCTAATCTTCCTCTCGGCATGACGCACACAGGGCAACCAGGTCCGTGAATTAATTCGATAGTATCGGGAAGAGCTGCTTCGATACCATACTTAAAAATAGAATGGGTATGCCCCCCACAAATTTCCATTAATTTCAGAGGCTGTTCGGCAGTTCTTTCTAGCAATAAACTCAAGCGGTTAATTTTTTTAATTAATCCTTTAGCTGCTTTGGGATCGCGGAATTCACTGACATATTTCATTTTTGTTATGGATTTATGTGATTTTTTGTATCTAAAACGGCTTTGTCAATCTGAGGTTGAAGCGACTATTTCCTGCAATAAGTTTATCGTTTCCATCGCTTCTTGTTCATCAATGCGATTGAGAGCAAAACCAACATGAACTAAAACCCAATCGCCGATACAAGATTGAACTGGGTGTTCTTCATCCACAATGCAAGCGAGATTGACTTCTCTTTTGACACCTCCCACATTTACTAAACCTAATTTATTGTTTGCATTGGTTATTTCGATAATTTGACCAGGGATTCCTAAACACATTTTTATTTTGGTTTATGGTTAATTGTTAATTGGTTGTCCGCAGATAAAAGCAGATGATTTATTGATTATTAGTTATTAGTTATTAGTTGGTCGCATCACTCATGATTCATCCTTTATACTTGATCGTTAATTGAGTTAACTGTAACTGATCACTGATTACTGATAACTGATAACTGATAACTGACCAGCAGCAATCGCAATTTGTCCAAGGGATAACCCACCGTCATTGGGTGGCACTCGACTGTGGGTAAGAACTTTGATACCCATTTGTGTCAATAAGTCCCGTACTTTTAGTAGCAAAATTTGATTTTGAAATACTCCTCCTGTTAGTGCTACTCGATTAATTTTTGCTTCTGGATAGTTGTTTTGAATTTTCTCTACCATTAACGCAATCCCCTGAGCTAATCCTCGATGGAATTTGGCTGCCATAGCAGGCTGAGAAATACCTTGTTGTAAGTCTGCTAGTAATTCTTGCCACATTGGACGCGGTTCTAGATAAAGTAAATCCGATTCTCCCTTTACTTTTTCATTTTCCACAGCAAAGGGATAAACTGCGATTTCTTCAGAGTGATTTAAGATCCATCTTTCTGCTAAAGCTTCTAACTCAATAGCACTTTGTCCTTCATAACTGCAAGATTCACGACAAATACCAATGGCTGCTGCCACTGCATCAAATAAACGTCCGCAAGATGAAGCTTTGGGGCTATTAATCCCTTTTTTTGCCATCTGGGATAGTAATTCAATGGGTTTTGCCTTTAAAAAGTCAAATAAATCTAAATGTTCATATTCTAAAAAGATGTTCTTTTCGACAAAAGCTGTTAACAAATGAGCATAAGTGTTACGCCAAGGTTGGTAAATAGCTTTTTCCCCTCCTAACATTGCCACTGGCTTAAAAGTTCCCAAGCGTTTGTAACTGCGATAATCAGCTAACAAGAACTCTCCACCCCAAAAAGTACCATCTTCCCCATAGCCCAATCCATCTAAAGCAATTCCCAATATAGGGGAAGTATCTAAGGGCAAACCATTCTCAACCATACAAGCTGCAATATGAGCGTGGTGATGTTGAATATAATGTATTGGTAAGGAATGAGCCTCTGCCAGTTCTTGACCATATTTAGTGGCTAGATATTCGGGATGTAAATCTACCGCAATGGCTAAGTTGGAGGTATGATTTGGAGTTTGATATTCTAACAAACCTAGATATAGCTCAAGAGTATGACGATAACTTTCCCAAGCTGCCAAATTTTCTAAGTCGCCAATATGTTGAGATAAAATTGCTTGTTCATCTCTCAGCAAGCAGAAAGTATTTTTCAGTTGGCTACCCATAGCCAAAATAGGAGGGATGTTTTCAAACCCGACAGGTAAATCTATTGGTGTGGGGGCGTAACCACGAGCGCGACGGAGGATTTGCAGGGATTTATCCTCCAATGGCTTATCCTCAAGGGAAACACTAGGCAAAATTCTCACCACAGAATCATCAACACGATTGACAATCTCACGGTTGTGAAACAGAAAATAATCAGCAAGGTCGCTTAATTTTTCTTTAGCATCTTCGGGATGGATACATTGAGGTTCGCCCGTTAAATTACCACTGGTCAAAACAATGGGAATACTCAGCCGTTTGAGGATGAGATGATGTAGGGGCGTATAGGGCAGCATAAAACCCAAATAATTATTACCAGGAGCTATAGAGGGAGCAGGGGGAGAGCTTCTTTGTTTTAATAAAACAATTGGGGCTACTGGGCTTTGTAATAGTTCTTTTTCTTGGGAATTGACATAACAATATTCCTCAATTATTTCGAGATTTTTTGCCATCAAAGCTAAAGGTTTGTCAGGGCGTTTTTTCAATTTCCGTAATTTGGTTACTGTTTCTTCGTTAGTTGCATCACAAGCGAGATGAAAACCCCCTAAACCAGCGATCGCAATAATGAATCCCCGTTGAATTAAAGTTGCTACGGCATCAACATCATCCAGCATGGAAAACATGGCAAAATTAACTGGTTTCCCATCTGCTCTTTCCAACCAAGCACGAGGACCACAAGCATGACAGGCAGTGGGTTGAGCGTGAAAACGGCGGTTAGCAGGAGTCTCATAATCTTGTTCGCATTGAGGACACATGGCAAAATCAGCCATACTGGTTCGGTGGCGATCATAAGGCAAGTGCTTGATAATGCTCAAACGAGGTCCACAATGGGTGCAATTCGTGAAAGGATAGCGATACCAACGACTGTAAGGATCGAAAATTTCTGCCTGACAAGCAGGACAAGTAGCTGCATCGGGAGCAATTTCAGTGTTAATTTGATTATTTTTACTTTGAACAATAGTAAAATCGGTGAAATTTGGTTTATCAGCTTTCTTTTGCCTGATTATATCCGTTATCCTTGCTAAAGGAGGTTTTTCTTGCTCTAACTGTTGAATAAAATTATTAATAGCATGGCGATCGCCAACTACTAGGATTAAAACTCCCTGTCCGTCATTGCTAACCTCTCCTCGCAGTTGATTAGCCTTTGCCAGTCGGTAAACAGTGGGACGAAATCCTACCCCTTGAACCGTTCCTTTGACTCGAATTGATTCGGCGATTTCTGAGTTTGTATTGTGATTTTTTGATTCAAATTGAACCATAATTTAAACCATATATGTATTGATTATTTATTGAGTAGGGTGAGCAATGCCCACCTTATATATTTGTCTTTCATCATAAAATTACAAGGCAGAATTGAGCGACCATAATAAAACGCGGTTGTTACCAGAATCCGCTATGATTGCTGTATCGCCACAAATTTGAATTCCGTAAGACCAACAAAGACTATTACGAGTAGCATTACCATAGGAACGATTTTCGCTTTTACTATTAAACTGTGCTTGCCCCGTTAGAGCTTGGGCAGCTATTCCTGTTGCCATATCGCGCCATCCCAATAAACGGGAATTAGCAGAATCGGCAACTAAAATCCAATCCCGATAAACAGCTACGCCATAAGGCATACTAAGAGTTTGGGCAGAAGGAAAATAATTGCTTTGATTTAGTTCAACATTGGAAAAATTAGGCTGTCCTAACACCATCTGACAGGGAGTATTATTTTCTGTAGGGATTCCCTCCCAAACCATAATGCGATTATTACCAGCGTCAGCCACAATTAAATTATTCTGCCAAATAGAGATCGCATGAGGCCAACGCATACTTGAAGCTGTAGGCGTACTACCACCATTTTCGTCTCTTAAATTGAAATCGGACTGTCCCAAAATTACATCTGCTGATTGTCCGTTTGATTCTGGTAACTGATTCCAAATTAAAACCCGTCGATTCCCCGTATCAGCAACAAACAACTTACCCTGATGATATAGTACACCATAGCACCAGTGCAGGCGATCGCCTAATGTTGCCAAACAACCTCGATTGGGCTGATTTTCACTAAAATTTGTCTGTCCTAAAACTAAATCCGCAGGAACATTACTATCCTCTGGTAATTCTTTCCAAATTAAAATTCGATGATTCCAGGCATCGGCAACCGCTAACCCTTTGCCACAAACACAAATCCCCGTAGGTACGCTTACCGTTGCTGCGGATGGTGTTTCCTTCCCATTTTGTCCCTCTTGTTGAAAGTCGGGTTGTCCGATAACCCAGTCTGCTGGCTCTCCATCCCTTTCAGGACACTTACGCCATCCCAACAAGCGGTGATGTCCTGTATCTGCTACCCATAAAGAGCCAGTTTCTGACACTAAACAAACCCCACGAGGACCAAACATATTGGTTGCACTAGGTTGTAAGGGTACTGCTAGAATATCCGACGGTTGTTGTCCTAAAATAACTTCTGCTCCTGATGGAGAGAGCAAATCCATAGTGCCATCCCTGGAATTAAAATAATGGGAAAGTTCTGATCATTGTAACTTTACGTCTTTGAGCAAAAATGGCATTGCCATTCCTATGATTAAACTTGACAAAATAATAGTTAATAAGGTGTTAGCACTTAGTTTTTCAATTACTACTAGGATTAATAAGCCGAGAGTAATTGCAATTGTTATTTGTCGGAAAAAATAATCATAATTGCGTAACAATTTACCCTTTAGCAATAATTTTGTAGAAAACCAAGCAACTTCAAACATAATTTTTTGCTCCTATACAATGAATTTTAATACTACTAGTGCGATCGCAACTGTGGGAACTACTCCAGCCATGCCAAATAAGCCTCCGATTGTAGTAGCAACGCTATAACCCAAATCTTTGCCAGCCAGCAAAATTCCGCCAATTGCCCCGCCAAATATGGCCATAATTGTTGCAATAGCCAGAAAACATAGGGCAGTTAACCAAGTAATTTCCCCGTAAACTAAGTTGTACCAAAAATTCTGTAGATCAAGACTATAGGTTAAATTGAGTAGAAAATAATTTGCCATCGATCGCTCCTTTATTTTTTATTTGGTGAACAAATATAGCTTTTCTCATACTTATGAGTTACAGCTATATATTCTGGCTTTTGTTGATTGTTGATTGGATGTACCTCATGAGGAGTAAAAATTGCTATATGTGTGATACAAAATCCTACTTGCTTTCTACCTCTTCCCATGCTGCTAATTCTTGCTCTAACTCGGCTAGTGCATTTGCCACAACTTCCCCTCTTGTGAACTCACCATATTGGGAGAAAATCTCTAGGGCGTCTTGATAATAGGTTTGAGCTTGTTGTAAGTTTTGGCGATTTCCCTGTTCTGGATGCTCAAGATCGTCGGGTAAGTTATAGAGAAGATTCGCTTTGTTGGCGATGGTGCTGGCGTATTCTAGAGGAGTAGCTTCTAAAGTTCTCACTTTTAAGGCTTCATCATAAGCCTCTAATGCTTTGAGATTATTTTCTAGAGGATGAGTGCTGGGGAGATACTGCAAAGCATTAGCCAAATTGTTTTGCAGCATGGCATATTCTCTAGGGTTGTTCTGTAAACTAATCCATTCCAACCCCTCTTGTAAATTCTGTACTGCTAATGCTTGGTACATTTCTTTTTTTTCTGGAGCTGAGGAAAAAGATAAATAAGCGATCGCGATATTATTTTGTAAAATGGCATATTCTTGAGGATGAGTTAAGCCATTAAAGGTTTTTAATGCTCGCTGATAGAGTTGGACAGCATCTTGAATCTTGGCTCGCTGGAAGGGTACCAGAGCTTGCAAGACTAAACCTAGATTCATCTCAACTTCCGCGACTTCTTTAGGTGAACCTAATTCTTGCAATATAGGTAAGGCTAATTGGTAAGCTTGTTGGGCTGATAATAATAGTTCTGGGTCTTCTGAAGGGATAGTCCTTAGAGCCGTTCCTTTGCCTGCTAAAGCCCTAGCTTTAAAAAGAGGATAAGTTTCTTGTGATAATTCTATGGCTTTATTATATAAAGCGATCGCTGCTTCTAGCTGTTGAGAACTCTTGGGTTTTTCTTGTAAATCCATAGCTATTGCTAACAGCATTTCTATTTTTTCTGATAGAGAGGCTGTTTCGGATTCTACTGCTGCGATCGCTACTTGTACTGTTGTTTGGCTTTGACTAAGAAGTATATTTGATTGCATAGCGTGTTTTTTCTATTGGTTCTATAGCTTTTTAAATATATTAATAATTCCTTAATTGTTCGGAATATTTTAATCAATAATTTATATGTATTTGATTTTGCTTCTAAATCGCAAAATTTTAATTTTTTCTGCTAATTTAGTTTTTGTTTTACTAAACACTTTAACAACTTTGTTGTTGTTTAACTCTCTAATAGTAGACTAATCAAGAGAATATTTTTGATCATAAAGACAATTAAATAAGTAGCAAGCAAGTAATAGTTTTTACTCAATTACTTCCCTGGCACCAAATGCTCTATTACTTTTGTTGGCAAGGGTTTTCCCAAGCTTAGTCTCAATGAGCAACCCTGGAAATAGCTAAATCAATGACGCATATTTAATTTAACTAATGAATTATAGCCCTTAAAACCAATATGATTATTTTGATAATTATTGCTTGATTGTTGAGTTTTATAAATTTAATCTACAGAGATTATCGATTGTGAAATTTCCCTGACAAATTAATAAAAAAAATCTAAACATCAAACAAGATAACAATAATCGTATGGCAGTATAATTTCAATGTATTGAAAATCAAGTTAATGTCAAAAACTTAGGCAAATAATTCTGACTAGCAATCAAAACTACCTAAATTTTTTGGCAATCCGAGCAAAATATTAGAGCAGAAGAAATACCAATGACTAATCTACTGTGGTTGCAAGGTGGTGCTTGTTCGGGCAACACTATGTCATTTTTGAATGCCGAAGAACCAAGCGTGTGCGATCTCATTACCGACTTTGGGATTAAAGTACTTTGGCATCCCTCTTTAGGATTAGAGCTAGGAGATAATTTGCAACAACTTCTCAGGGATTGTATTTCTGGAGCAATTACCCTAGATATTCTAGTTTTTGAGGGTACTGTCGTAAATGCACCTAATGGCACTGGGGAATGGAATCGTTTTGCTGGTCGTCCGATGAAAGACTGGTTAAATGATTTAGCGGGTGTGGCTAATTTTGTAGTTGCGGTAGGGGATTGCGCCACTTATGGCGGTATTCCAGCTATGGCTCCCAATCCTAGCGAATCTCAAGGTCTCCAATTTCTCAAGCGGGAAGAAGGGGGCTATCTTGGCGTTGATTTTCGCAGTAAAACTGGGTTCCCAGTAATCAATATTCCTGGTTGTCCAGCCCATCCCGACTGGATTTCTCAAATTTTAGTTGCTGTTGCTAAAGGTCGAGTTAACGATATCACTCTGGATGAATTTCATCGTCCCGAAACCTTTTTCCGTACCTTTACTCAGACAGGTTGTACCCGTAACGTTCACTTTTCCTATAAAGCTTCCACCTCAGAATTTGGACAGCGTCAAGGTTGTCTGTTTTACGATTTAGGTTGTCGGGGACCAATGACTCGTTCTTCTTGCAATCGAATTTTATGGAATCGAGTCTCTTCCAAAACTCGTGCCGGAATGCCTTGTCTCGGATGTACCGAACCAGAATTTCCTTTCCATGATTTAATGCCAGGGACGGTATTTAAAACTCAAACTATCATGGGAGTGCCAAAAGAATTGCCCACAGGCGTTAATAAGAAAGATTACGCCTTACTTAGTATTGTTGCTAAAGATGCTGCTCCTGCTTGGGCAGAAGAAGATATTTTTACGGTTTAAAATTTCAGGAGTCAGAATAAATGGCAGTTAAAACTTTAGATATTTCCCCTGTGGGTCGCGTCGAGGGAGATTTAGACGTTAGGGTTGACATTGAAGATGGTTATGTTGTTAATGCTTGGACTCATGCGGAGTTATTTCGAGGTTTTGAAGTAATTCTTAAAGGGAAAGATCCTCAAGCAGGATTAATTGTAACTCCTCGCATTTGTGGTATTTGCGGTGCTTCTCACTTGACCTGTGCTTCTTGGGCATTAGATACCGCTTGGCAAACAGAAGTACCTCGGAACGCAATTTTAGCTCGCAATCTTGGTCAGATTGTCGAAACCATTCAGAGCATACCTCGTTACTTTTATGGTTTATTTGCGATCGATCTAACTAATCCTAAATATCAGCATAGCTCCTTTTATGAAGAAGCTTGTCGTCGGTTTACCGCATATACGGGCAAATCTTACGAATTAGGAGTCACTATTTCCGCCAAACCAGTCGAAATTTATGCCCTTTTTGGTGGACAATGGCCTCACTCTAGTTTTATGGTTCCTGGTGGAGTTATGTGTGCTCCTACCTTAACGGACGTTACTCGTGCTTGGTCGCTTTTGGAATATTTTCGTACCAATTGGCTTGAACCAGTATGGTTGGGTTGTTCCCTGGAACGTTACGAACAAATCCAAACCTACGACGACTTTATGGCTTGGATCGATGAAAATCCTGCTCATGCTAATTCAGATCTAGGTTTTTACTGGCGTATGGGTTTAGATATTGGTCTGGATAAATACGGTGTTGGGTGCGGTAAGTATATGAGTTGGGGCTATCTTCCTCACGAAGATAAGTATCAAAAACCAACTATTGAAGGACGCAATGCTGCTTTAATCATGAAAAGTGGCGTTTACGATAGTTTTAACGATACTCATCAACTAATGGAGCATAGTTTTGCTCGTGAAAATACCAGTCACTCTTGGTATGAAGAAGGCACCAAGAGCGTTCATCCTTTTGAGCGGGTTACTGTTCCTTCCCCAAATAACGTTAAAGATTTTGAAGGGGGCTATTCTTGGTCTAGTGCTGTTTCCCATGAAGAATTAGGACGGATGGAAGTAGGACCCCTAGCTCGCCAATTAGTAGCTGGAGGTAGACAGGGGGAAAGTTGGCAACATTACGATGGCTTTATCCTTGATACCTTTAAGCAAATGAAGGGAGCAAGTATTCATCTACGTCAGTTGGCACGAGTACACGAAGTAGTGAAACTATACCGTCAGGCGGAACGTTGTTTGCGAGAATTCCACTTGCAAGAACCTTGGTATATCAAACCTACTGAAAAAGACGGAAGGGGTTGGGGTGCTACTGAAGCTAGCCGAGGTGCTCTCTGTCACTGGGTGGAACTCAAAAATGGCAAGATCGAAAATTATCAGATTATTGCTCCGACTACTTGGAATGTGGGACCAAGAGATGGAGCAGGAATCAGAGGTCCTATCGAAGAAGCTTTAGTCGGTACCCCTGTGGTTAATGCTAGCGATCCTGTCGAAGTAGGTCATGTAGCCCGTTCTTTTGATTCTTGTTTGGTTTGTACTGTCCACGCTTACGATGCTAAAACAGGTAAGGAATTAGCTAGATTCCGTACTAATTGATCTGAGAAAGGGTGTTGGAAAAATGAGTTCGGAGTTGGTAATTCGGAGTTCTGAGTTATTAGTAAGAGGAGGGCAACAGGAATCCACTGTTCATGTTAACTATTATTGGTTGCGGTAACCTCAACCGCAGCGATGATGGCTTAGGTGCGATCATCTCTCAGCGGTTGCAACAATTTTTAATAAAACATCCCGATTTGGAAGTGCGTGCCTACGATTTGGGTACGGCGGGTATGGAAGTAATGTTCCAAGCCAAAGGTGCAAGTGAATTAATTATCATTGATGCTTGCTCTACTAATTCAGAGCCAGGCACCATTTTTGAAATACCTGGAGAAGAATTAGAGGAATTCCCCCAACCTAGTTATACCTTGCACGACTTTCGCTGGAATCATGCCTTAGCAGCAGGAAGAAAAATTTTTGCTGATGATTTTCCTGAAAAAATAACTGTTTATCTAATCGAGGTAGCTAATCTGGATTTTGGTTGGGAACTAAGTTCCCCTGTACAAAAAGCGGTGGATACAGTTGTGAGAGATTTACAGCAGTTATGTCGTACCAAATACCAATAATTTTTCGACCTACTAACTACTACTAACTCACAGGGATATTATTACCTGCTAATAAACCTGAATTTAAAGCAGCTTCAACATTATTCCCTCCACACCAATCACCACAACAAATTAGAGGTAAAGGA